>CAYTUE010000032.1:8319-15171 GCA_964441085.1 uncultured Planctomycetaceae bacterium | reverse complement strand
CTGTGCTCCAACAGCTTGTGGTTCTGCATGCGGAAACGCTTGTGGCGGAAGCTGCGAAGCATCATGTGCTGCCCCATCTTGCTGTGCTCCCGTCTGTGGCGGTTGCAACTAGTCAGATGAGGCGAAAGGTCGAGATCGGCCTTTGCACAAAAGTGCTGACTACGAGAATGGACGGGAAGTCGTGAGCCCGTCCGTTCAACAGCTCGCAGCAAACAGTTCGTGCGGAACAGTTTCAAGCAAAAGCGGTAGTCAATTAGCACGCAGAGGTTGCATCATCAACCTTCCGCCCTGCTGAGAGAGGAATGTGAGAAATCCTCACTGGGAAACACGCTTGCTGGTTCGCCAGCTTCTGTTTCACCATCAAAACTCGAAGGGTGGAACGAGGTAGTAGAATTTGACGGTGATAGCTTGCTTTCCTGGCCAGCTATCACCGTTTTTTTATGCGCTGGTTTCTCATAAAACTAATCGTGCAAACGATAGTGAACACGCCCACTGACAACTCACTGCCTTCTTCCCAAACGAAAGCCAATCGCCGCAAAGGGGGGCAATACCCAGGTCAAATCAAAAATCACCCCAAGGTTACTAGAAAGAACTCTCACCGATGTTGCGAATTCTCCAAGGATCGGATTGTGTCGTTCACAAAAAGGCGCAGAATACCTCGTGGATAAACCTTTAACCTGACCAGAAACCACTCCACCCAGGGCCGATACTCAATGCTTCTCATCATCCTGAGAGTTGCTTACTTGCTCGTCTGCGCAGGAGCCATCTTGGCGTACATCAATCCCGAAGAGATTGATGGCACAATAACGGTTCTGCCACGAATCATTTCTCAAAACAAACTGATGGCATTCTTTGGCATCCTGCTTCTTTGCCAAGGTGTCACTGTCATAGACATGATGTTTCGAAAGAAACGCATCGAAGTCATTTCAGCAATCTATTTTGGAATTCTGATTGGTGTGCTCCTTGCCTACTTGATGGTTCAAGCACTCACCCCAATTGTTAAGCCACCCTATGAAGGGTTGGCAATCATGTTGACACTGCTGATTTTGCCTTACATCTGCGTGTCATTGCTGTTGCAAACCAAAGATGATTTCCGCTTCGTCATCCCCTACGTCGAATTTGCTCGCGACTTAAAAGGTGGGCGTCCGTTGGTTGTCGATAGCAGCTCCTTGATCGATGGACGAATCGCTGATGTCTTAGAAACTCAGATCCTAGAATCTCCACTGATTGTCCCCGATTTTGTTTTAGCCGAAGTCCAAGAAATCGCAGACAGCAGCGATAAAAATCGACGGATTCGAGGTCGTCGAGGCTTGGAAGTTCTCGCCACCATGCAGCAAAGCGCACACAACGAAGTGCGAGTCCACGACACTGATCGAAATGAATTTCGTTCAATGGCCGTCGATCACAAATTAGTTGAACTTGCAAAACAGCTACGTGGTGGAGTCATCACCAATGATTTCAATCTCAATAAAGTCGCCAGCGTTCAAGGGATCGTCGTTGTTAACTTAAACGACGTCGCAACTGCTCTAAGACCTCGATACATTCCAGGTGAACGCCTGATCATCAAAATCATCAAGGAAGGCGAAAGCCCAGGCCAAGGAGTTGGCTACCTAGATGACGGAACCATGGTCGTCTGCGAAGGTGCCGCTCACATGATCGGGAAAGACGTCGATAACGTTGTCAGTAGCGTACTGCAAAGTAGCGCAGGGCGAATGATTTTCACAAAACCTGTGTTTGCGTCTGGCCAAGATGATTCTAAGTAGCCAAGGTTTCCAATACGCCCCATTGCCTGACTGTCAATGGGGCGTGACTATGCGCTCGTCCTTCAATGAAGGCCAGCATGACCCCCGGTTGAAAACACAGAAAAATTGGCAAGCTGCAAGCTTGCCAAATCAAGGTCAGATGCACACAGCTCTTAGCCAAGCTGCTGCCGTTGCTCCGTGATCTCTGGATCGTTGTAGGCGTCTAACAGCGCACTTTCCACGGTGGAACACAGTTCGGTACGGCGAATTGGCTTGTTTAAAACGGAATAAGCGTCTGCCTCTTCCGCGTCTCGACGCAGTCCCAAATCGTCATCCGATGTGATCAAAATACACGGACGCACGATATTTAAAGACTTCAGCTCGCGTAACGCTTCCAGCCCCGTCATGACATGCATATGCATGTCTAACAACACGATGTCAATTTCGACCGACTGAGCATACTCAATGGCAGCTTCGCCAGATTCCACTTCGTGTACTCTTAGTACACACCGTGACTCCAAAATTTCACGAATCACCTCGCGAAATCCCGAATTATCGTCGGCGATCAGAAGATCGTATTTTGAAGAGGGCTTCATCACCATGAAAAAGACTCGATTCCGTTTTCACAATCACTCCGTCTTATTCCGACTGCCAGTAGACATCCCGTCTGCCGTTTTGCAGTCTCGACATCGACCAGTTTAGTTTAAACCTGCGATCTCGTTCCAAGATTGTCCTCATTCATCGCCTGTCGTGTCAACGACAGGTCAGAGGTTCCCTGAATATCGCTGCAATCAGAATCCTGTGGCCAAAAATTCACACGGTTTTTCACCAGTAACGCCCGAAAGCACGAAACTGGGGTTCCACCAACACTCCGTGAGGTTCTCGCTAAACAGCCGACGATACCCCAAATAACTGGTGCAAAGTCTCGGATTCAATTCCACAACCCGCCACGATGAGTTGCCTCTGTCGTCGTCCCCGTGGCATTGATCGATATCCCCGATTTCAGCTGACCACATCAAATCAAGGCCCACATAGCCATCATCAATACGTGCGGCTGACACCACTTGCCGCACCAAATCCGTCAACTGACACTGCTGCAATGCGCTGAACACGGCTGGCACTCGACCACCTTGATATCGTGGGACACAACCTTCCCAACAGACATCTTGTTCAGCCGCTGGCAGTATCAACGGATCAGTTCCTTGTCCGGTCCCCAATATGCCCACAGAATAGAATTTCCCCGGCATAAACTGCTGCCAGATCACCTGCTGATCACATGTCGCCTCAACAACCTGTCGAATCCCTTCTGACCAAACATAGCGCCGAATCCCCTCACAGCCGGCTCCAAAGCGATCTTTGACCACCACGAAGTCACCCTCGTTCACCGGCCACGATCCGCAGTCAGCAACAGGTAACACGGGGATCATGGGAATCTGATTCATGCAGCACCAATCATGAAACGCAAGTTTGTCGCTGCCAAGTTGAACCAGCCGATCATTCACACATAAAACTCGACTGGCAATTTGTTTGACGCAGTCAATTGTTTTCTGCAAGGCACCTTCAGGAGCAATACAAAACGCGACATCAAAGTGATTCTTAGCAGCAGCCACTTCAGCAACCAAGGAGGAAACATCTTGGCACGGATTCCAAGTGACTAACGAATCAAGTTCACCAAGCTGATTGATTGCCTGCGATATCGCAGCCACCGTAACATCACTGCATGGCCATTGATTCAAATCAATGGCCATCGACAGCAGCATGGCTTGCCCTTCGCGTCTCATCGATTTTGAAGCCGCTTGGTAAGCAGCTTCATCTGCATGCAGCAGTTCCAAAACAAGAATGCGAATCGTTCTCGTTGCTGATGCCAACATCAATTCACTTCCCGATCGTATTTTGGAAAGCTGGTGGTTCTTTTAGGACAATAAATTTTGCCCTTTGTCGTGACGTCGTAGGCCACAGGCCGATGGGTGTGTGTCAGTCAGCCCATCAGCTTGGACGACAAATCAGCATTGAATACTCAACCAACAGACGTCAGCTGCTCGCAGAGCACAAGCTCAGAAGCAACTGCCTCAAAAGAGACTGTGGTTCGCCAGCACAAGCACCTAGTTTCGATCGTCATAAATTGTGACGGATTCGGAAATTTCTAGAGGCTCGCTCATCTGAGTATACTTCACGCTGGCTTTCACAATCTTGTTCCTGCCTGGGTGAATCCCTCGAAGCTTGAGTTCAAAGTCCTGTTGCTGATCTCGTTTGATCCGCACCACGGTTTGATAAATCACCGTGTTGCTTTTTTTCTCGAGGCTAGCTGGAACTTGTTTACTGCCTGCTCCAAAAACTTCGATTTCCCGCGGTACTTCAATCGACAGCTGAACGTCTGTTGCATCAGCTGTGCCTCTGTTATCAACAGCAATCGTAAACCCAAACACTTCACCCAAAGCAACCGGCCCATCCAACTGACTAATTGTGGCACTCACGTTATGCAGATCTTCCACGACAGTTGTCGAAACATAGTCGTCGCTTTGAGCACCAATGTTCTCAAAAATTGTGACTCGACTATCCTGTTGACCGGCCACTCGTGGCTCCAGTTCTAGCTGAAACGTTGTCGTTGCCTTAGCTGCCAGACGATGAATTTCCCAAGTCACTGTTTTATCAGTTGGGTTGTATCGTCCGTTTTGACCAGCTGCTTTGAATTCCATTCCGGGAGGAATTTTTTCCACAACTCGAGCATTCACAGCGTCAAAATCTGTCTCGTTTGTCACGATATTTTCATACCGAGCGGTCTTGGAAACAAAACGTCGCTTGGGACCACGTCGCAACATCTGCAGTTGAGCGCCCACAACGTCAGTGCTCCAAGTGGCTTCGTCCTTGCTTCCATTTCGAGAAGACACGATCGCCTTTGCTAATTGACTTCCGGGTTCTCCGGCAACAACGCTCAGCAAAATCTCACGTTGTTCCCCTGGTTCCATCATCGGAATTTCGTATTCCAGATCTTGCCCTTGAGGATGTCGAAGGCCACCATTCTGAGGCAACACCGTTCTCACAAAAACCGAACGAGCTTCGCCACTGCCTTCGTTAGTGATGACGTATCGATACTTAACCTTATCGCCAAGTCGAACTTTAGTGGGGCCTTCCATTTTAAGCTCCAGACGAGGAGCTGTAATCATGGTTGTCGATTTCACTCGCGACTTAAACTTCACAGTCGCCACACCATCAATCACACCTTCGCCCGTGGGAGTCACCTGAACTTGGATTTCTTTTTCTGTTCCAGGTGCAATGCTTTCAAACTGCCAAACCAAATGCTGGCCATCATCTGACCGACTTGCTTGAGGCTTTGCTGCATCAACTTGACTGGTGGATGTCACCTCATCTTCTACCACAACGTCATACGCAGGAGCATCACCATCGTTTCGCACAATGATCGAATACTGAAGCGGATTTCCAACCGTTGCGTTTTCAGGGGCACTTTTTTGCAATGTCAGCTTGGGCCGCATCACACTGGCAATCTGACGAATATGATTCCCCATCCGATCATCCACACTCCGCAAGTTCTGCTGACGGCGATCGTACGATGATTCAGTTGACCCTCGCTCATTTCTGATGGGACGACTCCCATGATCAAAACGACCAGCTCCTCCAAATTCACGAACTGGGTGACTGCCATCCTCCAAATTGAAGTTTCGATTCGAAGGATTTCGTGCTTCAGGTGCTCTTCTTCGCTCCGTTCCAAAACCCGGATCAATCAACATCGGCTCCGCATTCCGGCTCCCCGTATTCGTGTTTGAATCAAAGTCGATTGAACGGCGATCTTCTGTCGTTGGAATCCTTCGGGGTTGGGAATCAAAACCAGGGTTAATTTCACGCGGTTTAGCCGGATTCAAACGCTCATTAAAATCTTGTCGACGATCCACTGGGGGAACACCTGTTGGTCCCAAATTGGTTCGATCAAAAGCATTGGGAGCAAGAGGATTCCCACCCGAAACGCCTGACAAATTGCGGTCAGAATCAAACCCAAGAGAACGTTCTGGAGCGGGTGCAGGAGCTGGAAAATCATCGAAGCCCGAACTACGTTCACTCGGCAATGGATTCGGTTCCGTATCAAATCGGTTCCCTTCAAATGTGCTGCGACCAAGCTCAAAGTTTGATTGCCCCATGTTCGGTTGACCGAAATCAGATTGGCCACTGGCTCCCGGAATTGCCAAGCCTTGCTCGTGCGTGGGCACTGGATTTAACACAGGAACTGCTGGTTCAGAGTCTCCCACAAAGGGAAGGCTGTCAGAACCAGAACTAGAACCAGAACCAGAACTAAAGTCTTCAAAAGAACTGGATGAACTTGCATCACCTTCAAACGTTGGTTGACCACTGAGTGGAAGTCGCGGCGCCGGAACGGCCTCATCACTTCGTGGAGTTTCCAGCGTTGGCTCCGCAATCGGCTCTTCGCTAAAGAAAGGAGAAGCTTGGTCAGTCATGCTTCCTCCTGTGTTAGGAAGGCGTTCTGGCTGATTGAATTCTGCTGGCGCACTTTCTTCAAATTCAAACCCCGGAAACGGACTACCGGTTTCTAGGGGCGAGGCCACCTCTTCGGCACTGGGAGCAAACTGTTCGAGCTGTTCAGGTGTGCCGAACTGTCCAAACGGTTCAGGTTGACTGCTTGCCGCAATTTCGCCGGCAAGTGGGTTCGCCTGCGAATCCTCTTCAAAAGCAATCAGATTTTCAGTCACAGGGTTTGCTGAAGCTTCCGCAGAATCATCTCGGCTTCTGCCATTGTAAAACTGCAGCTGCCCCGCTCGTACGCCATTTGCTGACGGCTGATTCTGTCCACTGTTTGCAACACTGGGATCGCTCGCAGCCGCTGCAGTTGGATCAAAGGGAGCAAACGCAGGTTGATCGTCCGCTACGAAACCGACTGGTTGAATGTTCTGATTATCAACGCCGACTGGTTGGTTGAGATTGCCACTTGGCGCATCTTCAGCCATCACTGCAAAGGGATTGGGTTGATCAGATAGCAAGCTAGCATCGACATTTGTATCAACTGTATTTGTGTCAACTGTATTTGTGTCAACTGTATTTGTGTCAACTGTGGCAACACTTTCCATCGCACCATTTTCAACTC
>CAYTUE010000032.1:0-8219 GCA_964441085.1 uncultured Planctomycetaceae bacterium | reverse complement strand
TCAACTGTATTTGTGTCAACTGTGGCAACACTTTCCATCGCACCATTTTCAACTCCAAATGGCTGGCCGGGTTCCCAGTTGTCAACCACTTCCATTGATTGTTGGCCAACGTCGGCGAGTGGAAAATCTGCTGCGGAACTGCTCGCAGTTTCGCCAAAGGACTGTGCCGTTTGAAAACCGGGCTCATTTAAGTTGAAGCCAGACGCCATTGCCGATGCTGGTTCAGTAGATGATTGTCCGGTAGATGATTGCCCAGAATTGCCAAAATCTGATTTCAGCATCTTGTCGAAATCAGATTCGGAAAGCTGAGCATTCACCGTTGTTTCGGGCCCCGCCTTAAGATCGGCGGAGAGCCCTGAAGCCTGCGGTGTGGTAGATGAATCGAGCGCAGACGGGGAATTGTTAAGGCGATTCTGAACTTCCAGAATGGCCAAACTTCCAACACCAACGACAGCAACAAGTGCGACTGTTTTCCAAAACGAACCCTGCATGGGAATCCTTTCCCGGGGATAGTCATATTCAACGGTGCCCCCGCACCGTTGGCATCAAAATCGAATGCCAATGCGGACGTTAGCAAAACATCGAAAATACAGAAAGGTGTATTTTTGCCTGTTTCAATATTGGATCTGCAGAATCTGCCGACACCCTGTGATTTCGCAAATTCTAGTACAGAAACATTTGCCTCCCCTCTGACTTTTTCCTAAAGATTTCTTGCCGAATTGATATTCCGTCGAGTGACCGTTTCAGCATAAACTGACTTGGCTTCAACCACGTTGTTGATCAATTCAGTCACATCTGGCCCTCAACGTTTTGGAACTATTGGACCTTGTTCTGTCCACCATATTGATTCTGTCCGCCATATTGGTCGAAGAATGAACATCGCTCTTGGAAAGGAAACCACAGATGGCGATCTCCCGCATAGAATGGTGCCGCGCTGCTGCAACTGCACTTATCACCGTCACAACATCAGTGTCCGTGATGGCTCAGCCGCCCACTCGAATTAGCGACAATTCAACCAACTTCAATGATTTCAATCGAGTCATTGAAAATGGAAGTCGGTCTGACATCCTGCATCAACAAAACCGTCGAGTCCCTAATACCCAAATTGACGTTTCGCAGATCAATCAGAAGGCTCTGACCAATCTGATGCGAGAAATAGTCAGTGAATCCGACGAACTCTATCGAGCTCTCGAGCGCGACTATCAACGCAATCAAGATGTCCGTCCTCTCCTACGAGAACTCATCACACTGCGAGCTCGAGCAGCTCGTCTCACAGCAGACATTCAAGCAGGCATTGCCTTAGAACGTCTGATGCCGGACCTGCAACAACTCGATAGCGATTGGCACTTCCTGCATAACCAGATGACCCAAACGCGACAGCTCAGTCGCACCACGGTCGATAGCCAAGAACGAATCGATCGTTTGCAACGACAGCTGGAAAAACTGTTCCAAATGCAACCTCAACTTGATCGTCGAGCCCTTTTAGTCGCACTGTCTTCTCTTGATAGTGCGATGAGAAATATGGTTCAGGAGCTTGAAACTGACTTCAATAGCGGAGTCGACTTTAGCGACCTTATTATTGAAGCTCGAAAATTAGATCGTCAAGCTTACCGAGTCCAAGAACTGGTTCTCGATCAGCAACCCTATACCGATGTCGTCTCTGGCTATAATCGGTTTAACCAAATGTGGACCGCCATGCGTCCCAAGGTTCAGATGATTGAAAATCGTTATGTCGATCGAACAATTCGAGACATCATGAGGATTGATGATCGTCTTCACGACTTACTGTGGATCGAACAACAAACCAGTCGAGATGACCTGAAGCAAATCGCTGGTGCCCTCATGCGAGACGTTGACGAATTCTACGGTCGGCTCAACCTCAAACTCATGCTGAACTTCAAAGACGTCGGTCCCATTCTTGAAGAAGCAGACAACTTTTATGGCACAGTGAAGAATTTTCACGACAGTGCGGTCGCAAATGCCAGTACTCAAGAACTGCTTCGAGACTACAGATTCGTCGAAGAACACGGCAACCGATTTGTGCGAGCCTTCACTCCCCTGAAAAGCAAAACGGGACAAGTTGTGCTTCGTGAAATCGAAGACGGAATTGTTGGTCTAAGAAACGAACTCAACCTGTCTGGTACTGTTTCCACCATTGACACACGTCGATTGGTGCCGATCGCTGCCACTCTAGAAACCCTCGCCGATGAACTCAGCATCGACGTTCGCCAATGGCTCAATCGTGAACGACCATCCTACGCGAGTGCCGCGATGGACGACGTAGAACGCTTTGTTCAACGCAGCAGCCGACTGCACAGCCAAATGCAATACCACCCAACATCGCAGGAACTGCAACGGGAAATGAGTGAGCTGGTTCAGGAATGGCGAAATGTTTACCAGTATTTAGACAAGTGCCGAACAGAACATCGGTCACGTCTTGTCAGACTGTCCACCGAAATCAGTCAGGCAATCTTTGAGCTACGGACTCCCCTGCAACTGTAGTTTGCAACATTTCCAGCAAGCCAATCGCTCACTCGATTGACTTAACCTATCATGAACGGCCACAGAGATCTGTGGCCGTTTTTTCGTGACCCGACCTAAATCAACTGACTTTGCTATGCCCACTTCACTTCAGCAAATTCGTCGCCGAGTCCGAAATGTGATTCGAAATGCCGTGATTCAACATCATCGAAAGTCCAACATCGTTTTGTTTAGCGATACGACTCTACGAGACGGCGAACAAATGCCTGGGGCGACATTAGATCCCGATGAAAAAGTTCGCATCGCTCAAGCTTTGGATGCGGTCGGAATCCATTCCATCGATGCTGGCTTTCCAGCTTCAAGTCAAGCAGATATCGAAGCCATTCAAAAAATGGTGAAGGTCATTCAACGTCCCGTGCTGACCGCACTCTGCCGAACTCTCCCTGCGGACATCGATGCAGCCTATGAAGCCCTAGCTGATCATCCCATGCACAAACGAGGAGTCAGCCTGTTTTGCGGCACAAGCCCCATCCATCGGCAACACAAACTCGGCAAAGATAAAGCTCAAGTTCTTAACCTAATCACCGATGCCATCCAATATGCCACCGACCAATTTCGAATCATTGCCTTCAGCCCTGAAGATGCCAGTCGCACAGAAATCGATTTTTTGTGTGAGTGCTACAAAGAAGCGATCGATGCGGGAGCCACAACCATTGGCTTTCCCGACACGGTCGGAATTTTGACCCCCGAAAAAACAGCCAACTTCATCAAGACCATTCAAGACAAAGTGCCCAACATCAATAAAGCACTTCTTGCCGTTCACTTTCACAATGATCTGGGACTCGCTGTCGCCAACACGCTGGCCGGAATTGAAAACGGAGCCAACGTAGTGCAGTGTACAGTAAACGGAATCGGAGAACGCGCAGGCAACGCATCATTGGAAGAAGTCGTGATGGCGCTGACTTTAAATCAAGATCAGTACAGCAAGAATCATCGCATCGATACCACTCAACTGGTTCCCCTGTGTCACCTGGTTGAAGAACTCACAGGCGTCGCAATGACGCGCATGAAACCCGTCGCTGGAGCCAACGTGTTCGCCACAGAAGCAGGTATCCATCAAGATGGAATTTTAAAACACCCGGAAACTTATCTTCCATTTCTTCCAGAAGCCGTTGGTGCAAAAAACATTGAACTGGTGCTCGGACGACACTGCGGCCGAAGTGCCGTATCCCATCGACTGAAAGCTCTGAACTGCGAATTCGATCACGACAACATCACCGCCATCATTGACGCCATCAAACGGTTGCCGAAAGGTTCAATTGTGAACGACGATGTCCTGCTGTCGTTGCATGCTGCGTGCCAATAGGACGACAGCTCAGCAATAAAACGTCTTATCTTCCAGCCAGCTTTGCCGTTGCCATTCGTATTCAGCAACTTTTGCTCGCTCGCTTTCGTCAACACCGCATTCGTCGTCACAGATGCACTTTCTGTCGATTGTTGGCCTTGAATCCGTCGATCACGAAAGAACGAACGGGCCAATATATGCGCTGTGACTGACGAAATCCCGTCGACACTCAGGCACTTCAATCGTCGGACTACTTTTGCACCGTGAGGTAAGGCATCAAGATGAACATCAAAACCGGACAAGCAATCGCTCTGAGCGCCGCTCTGATGGTCGTCAGTGGCTGTAACACCACGAGCTTCAAAAATATCTTTACGGCCAAGGTGTCGCCAAAGTCGGAAATCACCGACCCACTGGCCAACGTCCCTGGCAGCATTAGTGACGAATTCCTAACCGCAAAAAAAGAACTGGATGCTCCTGAACACACGTTGTTGCAGTTTGCCCGATGGCGAGAAGACATGGGTGACCATGTGGCAGCCATGGATCGCTACCGACAGATCCTGAAAGCAAACAGTAAGTGTGTAGAAGCTCGCCTAGGAATTGCTCGGATTGAAAAAGAAACAGGACGAGTAGAAGCGGCTCAGCAAATTCTTGAAGCCACCGCACAGCAACACCCCAATCGCAGCGACGTATGGATTTCGATGGGGCAACTGCACATGAGTCAAGACAACTACGCTGCGGCAATCACCAGCCTTCAAAAAGCGGTTGACTTAGATTCTCAAGACCAAGGGGCTCGCTATGAACTCGGACTCGCCTACGCTCGCGATGGTCAAGTCAAATTGGCTCAACCTCATCTTGCCTTCGCAGTTGGCAAATCAGCCGCTTCTTATAACATCGGCTATGTGCTCAACAATCTCGGTCGCAAACAAGAAGCGATTCAATGGTTTGAACAAGCCATCACCAATAACCCTGATGATCGCACACTTCACGCAACTCAGAAGATGTTGGCCGCCTTAAAATCTAACGCCCCCGGCACAATGATCGCCAGTCGTAAAAAACCAGCAACAGTCGATGTGGAACTCACCAGCTACCAAGCGTATCGAGAAACTCCACAAATCGCAGTAACACCAGATGCTCAACAGCCACAACCTTCTGTTGCTCATCCATCGACGAACCCATCCGTCTTCCGCCAAGCTGTGCAAAGCCGAACCATCGAAAGCCCAGACAAAGCGATGCAGACGGCGATGACAAATCTGGCCGCACAAGCCAGACAACCCAACTCAACACACTCACCTGTGGATGAAGTTTCTGGGCGAGCACGAATCGAAAACTTGCCCAACTGGGGAGGCCCTTCTGCCCCCGCCACGACCGCTCCACTGATTCAAAACCGCTTTGGCCAGCGTCAAAATTCTGTTATTGAACCCAAGACATGGCCGAACGGCATTTAATCTGAAACGCAGCATCGGACGCCAAGGAGACGATCCGAAGCCGCCCAAAACAGACGCACGCTCACCGTTCGGAACGGTGCAAAAACATGAAAAAGTCACAAGCCCCAAAAGCTTCAACTGACACGACTTATCATCCTGACCGAACAACCAGTGGCGTTGATGCCAATCATCCAGCGTCATGTGATTGCAGTAAGGCTCGCGATTCAAGAAAATCAGGCTGATTCAGTAAATCGTGGCCAAAGCACGTAAGAATTTTTGACACGTGAGGTAATCGAGCAATAAAAACACACGTCTTCACAGAGAGTATGGCTCCACATGAATCATGTGATTTCGGTTTTGATACCGCATTGATTTGTGGGCAATGGAAACCCATCTGTTTCGTCAAACCATTGCTAGCGACGTCGTAGAAAGTCGATAAGATCCCACCTGTGATTCGCGTTTTCGCCCTGTAGAAATTCATTCTTCATCATGTCAAAGATTCTCGTCACCGGTGCTGCCGGCTTTATCGGAATGCAAACTGCCCAGCGTCTGCTGGAACGAGGCGACGAAGTCGTTGGGCTAGATAATCTCAACGATTACTACGACGTCACCTTAAAGCAAAGCCGCTTAAAGGCGCTCCAGGACCAACCCAATTTTCACTTCGAAAAAATGGGGTTAGAAAACAGTGATCAAATTCAAAGCTTGTTTAAAACACACCAATTTGATTCCGTCATTCACTTAGCCGCTCAAGCAGGAGTTCGCTATTCTCTTGAAAATCCTCAGGCCTACGTCGACAGTAATCTGGTGGGATTCGTCAGTATCTTAGAAGCATGTCGACACCAGAATGTGCAGCATCTCACCTATGCATCAAGCAGTTCGGTTTACGGAGCCAACAAAAACAAGCCGTTCCGAGTTACTGATCGAGTTGACCATCCGGTCAGCCTGTATGCCGCCAGCAAAAAGGCAAACGAACTGATGGCTCATACCTACAGCCATTTGTTTAATCTGCCAACGACCGGACTACGATTCTTCACTGTCTATGGACCATGGGGGCGCCCCGACATGGCGATGTGGCTTTTCACAAAAGCCATTATTGAAGGCGCTCCAATCAACGTCTTTAATCACGGCAAGATGAGACGCGACTTCACGTTTATCGACGACATTGTAGAAGGTGTTGTTCGAGTCAACGATCGAATCCCCACGGCAAATTCAGACAAAGCCCCCCTCGACGATACAACAACGAATGCTCCGTATCGCATCTATAACATTGGCAACAATCAACCCGTCGAACTCATGACAATGATTGAAGCTTTAGAAAAAGCTCTTGGCAAAAAAGCCATCAAAAACATGATGGATATTCAGCCAGGCGATGTTCCGGAAACCTTTGCAGACATCGATGCACTGCAACAAGACGTGGGCTTCAGTCCAGCCACTTCCATCGATGACGGAATATCACGGTTCGTGACGTGGTACCGAAACTACCACAATCTGTAACGGCCTGCCGTCTACCGGCCCCCTCGTCGCCACGCCGATCCCACAGGTCCCCCGATCTCGACTTCTATCGTCGGACTGCATGCGCCGAATCTACGCTTTGATTAGCAGCGTCAACAAATATGATGAGTGAGTTTTGGGAACACAAAGTGGATTCGTACCATGAACGTTTCACAAACTCTCTGCATTCGTTTCCGCGGCCAAAGATAAAGATTCCGTTGCAAAGAATTGTCGTCGAACAGCCCCGATTGAAACCTCAGTGGATAAAATTTGGCAATTCTTGCAGAACACAGACAAAATGTTGAAACACACGAGCCAACCCGCGTATCAATCTTTTGTTGTCTCATTTCGACAGCAGAAGACCACCCCCATCTCTGGAGACTTTTGAATGAAGTTTGCTCAATCACTACTTTGCTTGTCTCTTATTTTGGCCGTCAGTGCCAACGTTTCCGCAGACGACGCCAAACAGGCTGGTAAAAAGAAAAAGGGGCGTAAAAAGCCGACGCCAACTCAACGTCTTCTTGCAAAGATTGAACTCACGGACGAGCAAAAAACACAGGTCACTCAGATCGACGAAAAATTCACGGAACCGCTTGCTGCTCTTCGGAAAAAGACTGCTGCCATTTTCACTGAAGAGCAAACCGAAGCTCGTCAAATGGCACTCAAAGCAGCTAAAGAGGCGGGCAAAAAAGGCGCAGAAGCTCGTAAGGCAGCCGAAGAAGCTGTTGAACTCACAGAAGATCAGCAGGCACAGCAAAAGGAACTCTCAGCGGCGAGCAGGAAACTCGAAGGCGAAATCCTTGCTGCACTCAAAGAAATTCTGACCGAAGAACAACAGAAAGCTCTTCCTAAGCAACGAAAAACAAAAAAGAAGAAGAAGGGTAAAAAAGGAAAGAAGAAAGACAGCGAGCAGGAAATGGAAGACAAGGAAGAAATGACCGACGACAAGTAGCCTCGTCACCTTTTCCAAAGACGACAGCCTCCACAGCTTGGCCAAGACAAGCCTGTACCAAAGCCATGAGAATTCCCGTCGGCAGTTCAAGTCGACGGAAATTCAATGGCTTTTTTCATTTGCAACCGCTGCCATCATGCGGCCTTGCTGCTTGGTCGTTGTGCGGCAAACTGCCTCTGATCACTCCACCGAAGCCAACGGGCTTCCTGATTTACGGCTGAGGAAGTGGAAAAAAGCAAAGCATCGTTTTTGAGTGCTTGCGTTCATCAAAAACTCCAGCAAATTCTGCCATTCAGAGTTTCGGAAGGATGTGGCGAACCTGATTTTGGGCCTCGTGTCTAAAAAAAAGTGTCTCAGGCAGAGAAACCGTAGCTCTAGGCGACCAAATACACTTGATCCGAATCGAAAGCCACGTTAAGTTCCCGCCTCGCGAAGAAACTTTGCGAACCATTCCCCTGTAGCTCAGTTGGTAGAGCAGGCGGCTGTTAACCGCCTTGTCAGAGGTTCGAGTCCTCTCGGGGGAGCT
>CAYTUE010000031.1:27284-37789 GCA_964441085.1 uncultured Planctomycetaceae bacterium | reverse complement strand
CTTTGGTGAAACTGTTGGCAGGCTCTTTGCCAAAGTTAAAGTCGATCCCGCGGATCGCCATGTTCATCGCGGCCAGTCGCCATGTGGTGTCGTAGCCCGCCGGGTCAAGGTAGTAGTCCGCGTTCGCGTCACGCAGTTTGGCTTCGAATTCTTGTTGGCGAATCTCGAACGCGTCAGAAACGTACTTCAAAAAGATCAGGCCGAGGACTGCGTGTTTGTAAACGGCGGCATCGAAGTCGGACCTGAGTTTGTCAGCGCTCCACAGCTTCTTGTCGAGATCTGCAAGGAATTGATTTGTACTTGCCATTCTTCTTCCTGAAGGGCGTTGTTTTAACCAATAGCTAGGGCGTCCACGAGTGTATCAGTATGTTGACGCGGATTCCATTCCGTTGCCTTGGAACGCCCAACATTGCAGCCAGTCGTGAAGAAATCCTCTTACAAATTAAAGCTTGAGTGCTTGCTGCGGGCATCTGTTTTCCACATGGCGAATGGCCAGCAGGCGAGTTGCCAAGCCCCTGACGATTCGCAAGTGGCAAACAACGGTCGGCTATCTGAACGAATTCTTCGGCGACTGCCTTTGGGATTCGGTCAGTCTCGGAAAGGCAGATGATTTCCGTCACTGGTTGTCGGAATCAAAAGGGAATTCAGAAAATACAATTCGCAAGCACATTCAAATCGTGAAGCAGTTCTTCACCGCCGCTAAGCGTCGCCGCCTAGATCGGTCACAGTGTGAAGGTCCAAAACGCCAACTATGCTCAAGTGGCAAACCATCACTTCGAACAAGCTGCAGCAGCCGATTCATCTGGCGTGGTGCGTCAGGTGGTGCAGTATGCCAGCGAACCAGAACGGCCCCAAGAAACCACTCATGAAAAAGACCGCGACAAACCGAGGTTTCTCGCGGTCTTTTGTTTGAATTCGCTTCTGTTCGAAGGAAGCAAGTAGCGGTGGAGGGACTCGAACCCCCGACACGCGGATTATGATTCCGCTGCTCTAACCAACTGAGCTACACCGCCAAATTTTTGTTTCACCCTTTGAACACGGAATCCAAAGACATGAAATCTAGGGTTCGGGTTCGCAAGGCGGCGAAGTTTAGCAAATTTCTATGCCGTCTCAACTTCTCTGCCAGAACCTTCGTGGTTTCTCGAAACTTTCCCCCCTGTCGTACGTTTCACCGCCAAATTCACTGACGATTGCTATAAGAAATTGTCTGCCGCTGATCTCGGCACGAACACGACCGGATACGGAAAAGCGAGCGGATTAATAGGTGCGGAGGGCTCTCACGTTGCCACCTGATCGTTTCTGACCACAATTTTTCGGGCCAAAGTTTTTCGGGCCAAGCTGTTAACAAAGGTAACCCGAAGTGTCAGCGAGGGACTTGCCCCACCTTTTACTCTGGTTTCTGTCTCTCGCTGATGCGTTTTGAAGTTGCGTTCTTTCAGCCCGCGGGCGAATAGCACAACTTCAAACCCTCACGCGGCGGGTTGTCACTCGGACAGTTTTTCAACAGCCTGCCCCCCCCCTCAACGACTGATTCGCAAGCAAATTTTGCGACTGTTAGGCGGCATCACGCGAGCATCATGGGGTTCCGGATCTGCTGGCAACGACGATTACAGATAACAAGTCGGTTGTGTCAGACACAGCGAATCTCTGGTTGAACGACTTCGAGATCACAGGGATTACACGCACACTGGGTAATCCAGTAAATCTAGGGGGATTCCACCGCCGATTGTCCAGACAGTGCTTCTTTATCAAAGCAAGACGCTTTGATGGCACTCATTGACCAATAGGGAAGGTTTTAGGCGATGACAAGGCTCATGGTGGGAGCCGCCGCAACAGTCATTCTGTTGCTTCAGAGCGGTACAACGACGGCTGGTTTATTTGGGCTCGGCTATTCTGGCTGCGGTCCTCAGGCATGTAATTCTTGTGGTGACTTTGCATCTGCGAAAGCAGGCTGTGGAGCTCAATACCGCAACGTTCAAGATGTGGTCTACGACCAACAACAGTACACAACTTATCAAACAACATACGATACCTGTACAGAACAGGTTCCTGTTCCCATCACTCGTAATGTCTACACCACATGCTACCGAGACGAACAGTACACGGCTTGTCGGCCCGTTTACCAAACTCACACTCGTCAGTCGACTCGAAGAGTATGCAAGCCTGTCATCACGACAAAGTGGAAGACGATTACTCGCAACGTTAAGAAGCCTGTTTACAACACAAAGTACAAAGAAATTTGCTACAAGGTTTGTCGCCCTGTCACGACCACATGTTACCGCAGTGTGAACTACAAGGTTCGCAAGCCGGTTTACCAAACAGCATACCGAAACGAGTGCTACACAACGTGCCGCACCGTTTCAAAGACATGCTACCGAGACGCCTGTTACACAGTGATGAAGCCAGTCACAGAAACCAAGACGGTTCCTGTCCAGTCTGGTCGATGGGAAACCTATACAAAAACGGTTCCTGGCCCTGTTGTCAAAAAGTGCGTGCCTGATCCGTGCAACCCGTGCTGCAACAAAACGATTTGCTGCCCTGGTCCAGCTCAGGTTGTCCAGTGCAAACGTTGGGTTCCGTGTACCGTTCAGAAAACCGTCCGATGTACTCGAATGGTTCCTGAAATTCGTCACCGAAAAGTACCATACACAACTTGCCAACAGGTTCCAGAAACTCGCACTCGCAAGGTTCCCTACACAACCTGTAAGTTTGTTTGTGAAAATCGGACAAAGCAGATTCCCTACACAACATGTCGAATGGTTCGCGAACAACGTGTTAAGAGAATCCCATACACCACATGCAGCTGGGTGAACCACTGTGTGACAAAGCGGATTCCTTACACAACATGTAAAATGGAAACCAAGTGTGTTACGAAAACCATTCCTTACACAACATGTAAGATGGTACAACAAACGCTCACTCGCCGAATTCCTTACACAACCTGCAAACAAGTGTGTGACACCAAAATGGTGACTCGTACGAAACAAGTTCCACGATGTGTGCCTGTTGTGAAGACTCGTTGTGTTCCTCGAGTTGTCTGCCGACAAGTTCCTGCCTGCGGCGATGCTTGTGGCGTGGCCCCTGGCTGTAGTGCTCCACAAGGCTGTAACTAATTTCAGTACGAATGCTGCTAAGGCCGATCGATCAACACAGATGGAATCGGCCGAGCGACCAAATCGTCTGGCAGAACACAAAGTAAAAATTGGGCCGGGGATCTGGTCGGTTGAATGAAAGAAGACGGCTTTTCGCCGAGTCGTCGACCGATGAATCCACCATGATGTTTTGCATCACTTAAAGAAGAGTTCGCTTGTCGCGGACTCTTCTTTTTCCATTTCATGAACCAGCACAATGGTCTCAGGCCCCAGAACGGCCGTGTTCATCCCGGCGCGTCCTGTTTGGGCATGCCAGTCGCCTCCAACCAGCATGCTATGGGGGAGTTCCCATTCCAGAGACTAGAAGTCGTATCCGCATGGCGTGAGTGAGAGTACTGGCGGCAGAGCCGATAAAATGGACTGTTGGAAACCCCTCAACCCCCTGCTTGTCGTGGAAATTTACAGACTGATCTGCCTTCTCGAAAAATTCAACAATCTGGCGACCAAAAGCGGCGATTGAGTAATCTATTCACACTATGACGCCCCGGCGGTGGCTACCCCGACAACCGAAAGGCAATCTACGACAGCTCAGACTTGAGTTTCCGTTGGAACTGTGGAAAATGGGCCATTGACATGACAGTTCACCGAGATTTGTGTGGAAGTCTGTTGAGACGATTCATTGCAATGTCGACTTTACAGGACACGATCTTACGAACTGGAAGTTGTCTAAAGTGTGAACTCGTTTTACCGAATTCACATCACCAAGGTGCTGAACACAAAATCATCTGGGAATGGCCTATCGCATTTCCAACGTTCAAGCATCTTGTTCGATCGAACCACATAAGCACAAAAATGACCCATCGAAAACACAACCCAATCATTTCTGAAAGCCTCTTGCCGGTGTGCAATTGGGTTTGGAAATCCGGTTGTGTTTCGAATGTCGATCAGAGGGTTCACAGATTCACCGGAAGTGATCTGTCGAAACCAATGAAATTGAACGCCTAACCACGATCGCACAGAAGACGAATCGTGATGACGGACCATCCGCAAGGATACGGTCTCTGCGGTGAGTCTGCTAACCGACTTGGGGACAGCGGATACATGAAGGTGAAACAACGGGGCTCAGGTTCTGTTGCTTCAAACTAACAGGAAAGATGACGATGGAAGATATTCGAGGCAACCGCTACCCGCTGGAAATTGGTGCACCCTTTGGAGCTCCCAAAGCTCACGGTTTGTACGACCCAGAAAACGAAACAGAAAACTGCGGAGTCGGCTTTGTCGCGCATATCAAAGGCCAGCGTTCTCATAGTATCGTGATCGACGCCGATCGCATGCTGCAGCACATGGATCATCGTGGAGCCTGCGGGTGCGAAGAAAACACGGGCGACGGAGCGGGGATCATGACCGCTTTGCCAACCGACTTTCTCGCCCGAGTCGCCAAAGAAGATTGTGGAATCGATCTTCCAGAAGCCGGCAAGTACGGTGCCGGAATTGTTTTTCTACCACAAGACGAACAACAGCGCGCTCATTGCAAAACCACGGTTGAAGGCTTTATCGCAAAACAGGGGCAAACTTGTCTGGGTTGGAGAACGCTGCCCGTCGATTTTGACGGAGCCGACATTGGCAAGACGGCTCGCGAATTTGCTCCTCACATGGAAATGCTGTTTGTTGGTGCCGCTGATGGGTTAGACGCCGAAGCTCTCGAACGACAACTGTTCATCATTCGCAAACGAGCCAGCCACGAATTGCGAAATAGCGATCTCTCAGAAGCTCTTGCGTTTTACGTGTGCAGCTTGTCAACCAAGCTCATCATTTACAAAGGCATGCTCACTTCGTGGCAGGTCACCAAGTTCTTTCCCGACCTGCGAGAAGAAGATTACACCAGCCACTTGGCGATGGTTCACAGCCGTTTTGCCACCAATACCTTTCCAAGTTGGGACCGCGCTCAACCGTTGCGATTTATGTCTCACAACGGCGAAATCAACACCGTGAAAGGCAATAGCAACTGGGTATTGGCCAGACAGGGCCAAATGGAAAGCGAACTGTGGGGCGATGAACTGCAGAAGTTGATGCCCATTGTGGAACCGCACACGTCCGACTCTGGTCGGTTCGACAACACTTTGGAAATGCTGTACCACAGTGGTCGTACGTTGCAGGAAGTTGTCATGATGATGATTCCTGAAGCATGGCAAAACCACAGCACCATGCCCGAAGACAAGCGAGCCTTCTATGAATACCACAGTGCCCTCCAGGAACCGTGGGACGGACCAGCATCTGTGTCATTCACCGATGGCCATTACATTGGAGCCACGTTAGACCGCAACGGTCTGCGACCTTCTCGCTACTACGTCACCAAAGACGATCGAGTCGTTATGGCGAGCGAAGTGGGTGTGCTAGATATCGAACCCGAAAACGTGGCTTACAAAGGTCGTCTTCAACCAGGTCGCATGTTTTTGGTTGACTTCGAAGAAGGCCGCATCATTGATGATGGCGAACTGAAGACCAACGTTGCGTCTCGACGCCCTTACAAGGAATGGTTGCAAAATCAGCGCATTTTACTGTCTGAAATTCCGGACGGTCAAAAGCCGAAGTACTACGAAAATCAAGAAGTCGTGAATCGCATGAAGGCGTTCGGTTACACCACCGAAACCATGCAGTTCATGTTAATTCCACTGCTGCACGCCAAGAAAGATCCGATTGGATCAATGGGGAACGATGCGGCGTTGGCCTGCCTGTCTGACCAAGCTCGCATGCCTTACGACTACTTCCGACAGCTGTTTGCTCAAGTCACCAATCCTTCGATCGATTCGATTCGAGAAGAAGTGATTATGAGTTTGGAATGCTATATCGGGCCCGAAGGAAACCTTCTGGATTCTTCCGAAGAACAATGCCACCGCTTGGCGTTGCCTCACCCGATTTTAAGCAACCAAGAAACAGCCAACCTGAAGGACATGGATTACCGAGGTTGGCGATCCAAAGTCATCGACACCACTTACTGTCGATCCGAAGGCGCAGCGGGTCTTCAACCAGCGATCGAACGCATCTGCAACGAAGCTCGCCAAGCCATCAAAGACGGCTTTGGAATCATCGTTCTGTCTGACCGAGAAATCGGGCCCGATCGAGTTCCCGTAAGCAGTCTGCTGGCCACGGGAGCCGTACACCATCACTTGGTTCGCCACGAAGAACGAACTCGAGTTGGCTTGATTGTTGAATCCGGAGAAGCCCGAGAAGTCCATCATTTCTGTCTGCTCACAGGCTACGGAGCAGACGCCGTTAATCCGTATTTGGCGTTGTACGCTCTACGACAGGCTCGAGAAGACGGACGAATTGGCGAAGAATTCACCGACGAAAAAATTGTTGCCACATATCGCTTAGGTGTTGCCAAAGGCATGCTGAAAGTGATGGCCAAAATGGGCATCAGTACGCTTGCTAGCTACAAAGGTGCTCAAATTTTTGAAGCCGTCGGGCTGTCTCAAGAAGTCATTGACTTATGCTTTTGCGGAACCGCCAGCCGAATCAAGGGAGTCGGCTTTGACGTGTTGGCTCAAGAATCCTTCATTCGGCATCACGAAGGGTACCCCGAAAACCCAGACAGCATCACAGGCGAACTTCCCAACCAAGGGTTATTCGCATGGCGAAGCAGCGGCGAAAAGCACGCGTGGAACCCTCACACCATCGGACGCATTCAACAGGCGGCTCGAACAGGAGACAAAAAAGCGTACCAAGACTTTAGTGAATTGGTGAATCGAGAGACAACCCGAGCGTGTCATCTGCGAGGACTCCTGAAGTTCAAAAAAGGCACATCCATTCCGCTGGAAGAAGTGGAATCGGCTCAGGAGATCGTGAAACGATTTTGCACGGGTGCGATGAGCTTCGGCAGCATTAGTGCCGAATCGCATGAATCTTTGGCCATCGCGATGAACCGTCTCGGCGGCAAATCAAACACAGGAGAAGGCGGCGAACAGTACGCACGATTCTCTGCGGATGAAAACGGAGATCTGCGTCGATCGGCGATTAAGCAGGTTGCCAGTGGTCGGTTTGGCGTCACCAGTTGGTATCTGACGAACAGCGATGAGATTCAGATCAAGATTTCTCAGGGAGCCAAGCCTGGTGAAGGTGGTGAACTTCCGGGTCACAAAGTGAATGACACCATCGCGAATACGAGGTTGTCGACTCGTGGAGTCGGACTGATTAGTCCCCCACCTCATCACGACATCTATTCCATCGAAGATTTGTCTCAGCTGATTTATGACCTCAAAAATGCCAACCGAACGTCTCGCATTAGCGTGAAGTTGGTTTCTGAAGTCGGAGTCGGCACAATTGCATCGGGAGTTGCCAAAGGGCACGCCGATAACATTTTGATTAGCGGGAGCGAAGGGGGAACCGGAGCCTCGCCGTTAACCAGCATCAAGCATGCGGGCCTGCCGTGGGAATTGGGAATCGCAGAAACTCATCAAACTTTGGTGATGAATGACCTGCGAAGTCGAGTTCGATTGCAAACAGACGGCCAGTTAAAAACAGGGCGAGACGTCGTGATTGCGACGTTGCTGGGAGCCGAAGAGTACGGCTTTGCAACGGCCCCTTTAATTGCGGTCGGCTGCATCATGATGCGAAAGTGTCACTTGAATACATGCCCAGTGGGCATTGCGACTCAAGACCCAGAACTTCGCAAGAAGTTTAAAGGCCAGCCAGAACACGTGGTCAACTACCTGTTTATGGTGGCCGAAGAAACTCGAGAAATCATGGCGGAACTTGGGTTCCGTACGATTAACGAAATGGTCGGACGCTGCGACCAGCTGGAACTGGATAAAGAGATTGCTCATTGGAAAGCCAAGAACATCGATCTGACTCCCATTCTCACTTTGGCGTCAAAGCCACACCCAGATGTGCAAACCTACTGCACGATTGATCAAAAGCATGAGCTGGAAACAGTCAAAGACATGCAAATGCTGAAGCAGGCAGAAGCTGCCATCACGCAGATGACGCCCGTAAAAATTGAAACCGACATCATCAACTTGGACCGAGCATTCGGCACCATCTTGTCGAACGAAGTCAGCAAGGCTCACGGCCCAGATGGTTTGCCAGACGGCACCATACACATCAAGACCAAGGGGTCTGCTGGACAAAGTGTGGGAGCTTGGGGAGTTCATGGAGTCACCATCGAAGTCGAAGGCGATGCCAACGACTATGCGGGCAAGGGGCTGTCTGGTGGTCGAATTATCGTGTATCCCGATCGAAACAGCGACTTCGATGCATCAAGTAATATTGTGATTGGCAATGTGGCGTTGTACGGAGCAACCAGTGGCGAAGCCTATTTCCGAGGCGTTGCGGCCGAACGATTCTGCGTCCGCAACAGTGGAGCTCACGCAGTCGTTGAAGGCGTTGGCGATCACGGGTTGGAATACATGACGGGTGGGCGAGTCGTTATTTTGGGACCAACAGGCCGCAACTTTGCAGCGGGCATGTCAGGAGGAATCGCTTATGTGTACACCCCCGACGACAAGTTTGTGGTGAACTGCAATTTAGAAATGGTGGAACTGGAAGACGTCGTTGATGAAGCGGATGTCAACGAACTGAAAACACTGTTGGAAAATCATGTGAAGTACACAGATTCCGACATTGGAAAATCCATGTTAGCAGACTGGGACACTCACCTGAAAAACTTCACGAAGGTGATGCCCGTGGATTACAAACGAGCATTAAAGGAACTTGCCGAAGAAGCAGCTGCTGCGGCAACCGCTTAAAGTCCTCCCACTCACGCCACCGGCGAATTCAGCCTTCGCCGCCCTTGAAATAAATCAAACGTATCAAAGTGAAAGTTAAGCATGGGCAACCCTACTGGTTTTAAAGAAATCAAACGACAGATCCCGACTGATCGAGATCCGCTGCTGCGAATTCTAGACTGGAAAGAATTTCATGAACCCATGGCGGAAAGCGAACTGAAATCTCAGGGAGCACGCTGCATGGATTGTGGAGTTCCGTTTTGCCACACGGGCGACATGATGGCCAACATGGCGGCTGGCTGCCCTGTCAATAACCTGATCCCCGAATGGAACGATTTGGTTTACCGAGGGCGTTGGAAAGACGCGTTGGATCGCTTACATCGCACCAATAACTTTCCTGAATTTACCGGGCGAGTTTGTCCAGCGCCCTGCGAAGGATCATGCTGTTTGGCAGTCAACGAACCGGCTGTGACGATCAAGAATATCGAGTGTTCGATTATCGACCACGGCTTCGAACAAGGCTGGGTGGTCCCCAATCCTCCGAAAGCTCGTACGGGCAAAAAAATTGCCATTGTTGGTTCTGGCCCTGCTGGCTTGGCGTGTGCCGATCAGCTCAATACCGTGGGACATTCGGTCACGGTTTACGAACGAGACGACCGAATCGGTGGGCTGCTGATGTACGGCATTCCCAATATGAAACTGGATAAGACCGAAGTGGTTGATCGGCGAGTCAAACTGTTGGAAGCCGAAGGCATTCAGTTTGTCACCAACACGGAAATCGGCAAAGACATTTCTGCCGAAAAGCTAAAGGAAGATTTCGACGCAGTTGTTTTGGCTGTCGGATCGACTCGATCTCGAGACCTGCCGATGCCCGGCCGTGAACTCAAAGGTATTGAATTCGCGATGGACTTTTTGCGACCGAATACTCGCAGCTTGCTCGATTCTGGTCATGCGGATGGAAACTACATTTCCGCCAAAGACAAAAATGTCATTGTGATTGGTGGAGGCGACACGGGCACAGACTGTATTGGGACATCGTTGCGTCACGGTTGCAAGTCGGTGGTTAACTTTGAAATCGTCCCAGAACCGCCTCGGCAACGAGCCGCCAATAATCCTTGGCCTCAATGGCCGAAGATATTTAAGGTGGATTATGGCCATGCAGAAGCCGCCGCAAAGTACGGCAGTGATCCTCGAGAATTCTGCATTTCCACAGCCGAATTCATCGGCGATGGCAACGGTAACATCAAGGCCGTGAAGACTCAGCAAGTCGACTGGAATAAGGTTTCAGAAGGCGGACCTCCGTTTACTCCGATCCCCGGATCTGAACGAGAATTTGAAGCCGACTTGGTATTATTGGCTCTTGGGTTCTTAGGTCCAGAAGGTGGCCCAGCGGAACAGTTGGGCATTGAAGTGACAGAAGGCCGAGGCGGCATGTCATGGTTTAAGGCCGAACACGAAAAGTACACCACCAACGTCGACAACGTTTTCGTGGCAGGCGATTGTCGTCGAGGCCAAAGTTTGATTGTCTGGGCAATCAATGAAGGTCGAGGCTGTGCTCGAGAAGTCGATCGAGCACTCATGGGAACCACTGATCTGTCATAACACAGATCTGTCGTAACACTGATCTGCTGTAACGTCGTCTCGTAAGGACGACGGCAATCGTTCCAGCAGGTTGTCGTGTCGTCCCTGC
>CAYTUE010000031.1:25346-27184 GCA_964441085.1 uncultured Planctomycetaceae bacterium | reverse complement strand
ACACGGCGCGTTGGGGGAATCAGCTTCCATGGACTGATGCCCACGGCCACAGCATGCCGCCACCTCCACCGCCACCTGGTGGCTGAGCACAACAGTGTGCTGACGCACAACAGTGGCTGAGCACCACAGCGGCAGGGTGAGCCAACGCCGGCTCTCATCAAGCAAACGCTTGTGGCAGCTTCAGCCGAATTTTCGGTTGGCTGACTTTCACCACCTTGTCCGCACCGGCAAATCTGGCTGCAACGGACCACACAGCCAGAAGATTGTCGCAAATGGGCCTGCGGCGTTGCTCACTGATTTTCTACACTGACAAGCCTGATCTCTGTCTTTGTGAAATTCACGCATGAACTTATTGTTCGATATCCTGTACAACCATAAGTGTACCAGCACGCACCACATGCTTGCGATGGATGCATTAAGATATCTCCGTTGCCCCAATCACGAACGTTGGGCTCACTTATTTTTGGCCGAAGCCGAATTGTTTCTGGATGGAACCAAGGCTCCTGATCGCAAGTTCAAAGATTACCGTAACCATGTTTTGCATGTGAATGACGATCACTGGGGAGGAGCAATCGATGCCGCCAACCTTTGGTATGTTCGATTGGTCGAAACACTCCGACAGCAAGATTTTTGCAAAGCCGTTTACTGTTCCGGAGTGCTCAGTCACTACTTGAGTGACGTTTTGATGCCCTTGCATACGGCTCAAACAGAAGACGAAAGCCAAGTTCATCGATTTATTGAATGGGGCACGTGTCAGGTGTATTGGAAGCTGGTTGCGACTCACGAAACTGCTCGAGTCCTGCAAAACTGGAAGCCTCCCGAATCTCCTGAATCCGAAGATTGGCTGACCGTGTTGATCCAAACAGGAGCCAAATACGCCAACCAGTTTTATGACACACTGATCGATCACTATGATCCGGCAGCGGGGCAAATTCGTCCTGTCGATGGATTCGACGATGCATCGCGAGCAGCCATTTCAAAATCGTTGGGCTGGGCGATTAAAGCGACTGCGTTTGTCATTGATCAAGCGATTATTGAATCGCAAACCGCTGCCCCCAAACGATCTCTTCGATTCCAAACGCTGATTGCTGGCCTGTCGTTTCCCGTGTTTGCCATGATGCAAAAATACAAAACGACTCATGGAAGAAAAACAATCGAGGCAATTTGGGTGGAACTGAAAGCCACGGGGAAAGTAATCGAAAATCTGCCCGCCGATGACGCCTCTGTGCGAACTTTACATGCTCACGAAGTTCTGGGGATGACATTGGACGAACTGGCTGCGGTTCCCGTTCGACGAGCGGGAACGTTGCAAACAGCAGATCAATTACCCGGTGGCAAAATTGCTCCGACTGTCATTCCTTGGAAGGCGACTGTGACTGCGGCAATCTTCCAGTTGGAACTGGACAACGACGTCGTTGATGCTCCCTCTGTGAGCGCCGCCGCAAGTCGACGCTTGAACTTGATTGGCATTCACACAATTGCTGACTTTGTCGATGCGAATTCAGATGATGTGGCCGATCTGTTGGATCAGCGAGGCATCGATTCCGAACGCATTCAGCAATGGCAGGCTCAATCCATTCTGATGCTACGCATTCCGGGCTTGCAAGGTCATGCGGCTCAACTGTTAGTCGCTGTCGGCATTTTGAGACCCGAAGAACTGCAACAGCAACCACCAAGCATGTTGCTGAATGACCTGTTGAACTTTGCAGCCACAGACCACGGCCAGAAAATCATCACCGAATCAACAATGCCCACGTTGAATCAGATTTTGAAGTGGCAGTCGTTCGCAGAAAGCTCTCGCACGCTTCGAGCCGCCTAGCATGCTATTGAGACTTCGA
>CAYTUE010000031.1:18948-25246 GCA_964441085.1 uncultured Planctomycetaceae bacterium | reverse complement strand
ACGCGACAGCCTAACAGAAGAAATCTGGCACAAGCTTTGACCATCGCAGTTAATGCTGACGGCCTCGTTTTCGTTTCAAAATTTCACTGGCTTTACCAAGTCGAGCTGCCAATTTGATGGCTTCTTCATCAGGTTCCGGAGGAATCACGGCAGGTTGTTCGTCGATTTCGAATTCGATGATTTCAGGAGCCACAATGTTCCCGGTCAGCAACGCAGTAATCAGGCTGGTTGTGCAAGCGACAGATGCGTTGGATTCAGAAAGAAATTGTTCCAGTTCTTCTTCTGCGACTCCTGGCGGCAACGCAGGCACACAGGCTGGGCATCCAGCTTGGCAGGGACATTCGTTGATCACGGTTTCCGCCAGCTTTAAAGCGTCAGCAAAGACTTCGAATATCTTTTCGGCATAGCCGACTCCTCCTTCGATTGTATCGAAGACGTACAGCGCACTTTTCCAGTTGTCTTCGTTTAATCGCGTTAACGAAACATCGGTTTCGATATTTTTTTCGTCGCACAAACACAAGCTGGGAGCCGTCTTTTTGATGATGTACGCCAAACCATACAGCGCGGCTCCGGTATGTCGTTTGTCGATCTTTTCGACAGCCGTTCGCCAACCAGCGGGTGGATACAACGCAAAACCTGCGGTGTCGTAAATAAACGGGGCCAATGTAATGGGGCCGTAGCCAATGTTTTCTAACGTGCGTTCTCGAATTTTTTTATACAACTTGGGCTGTCGATTGACGTTGATTTCGCCAAATTCAAGACGCCCTTGCAGCGAACTATCTTCACTGCAATCGCCTTGATCGTTCTGGTCTCTGACCGCGGGCACAGGCAGTAGGTATTCTTCGATACTTTCTGTGAGAGAAACTCGACTGTCCCAAACAGCGTCTGTGTAGTAATCCACGTTCACGACTTCGACTCGGCAAAGCTTCTTTTCGAGATCCAAATCCATGGAAAGATATCGTCGTCCCAGATGCTGGTAGATCGCGTCTTTGTACAGTTCTCCTCGCGCACCAATGGGATCGATTTCGCCGATGACTTCGGTGCCGCAGTAGATTTCGATGTTGTAATCCGTCATCCCTCGCAGGTTGACTCCCTTTGCCGGATAGTCTCGCAAAGCGTAGCGGTAGTTGCCGTGATATTCTTTCAGACTTTCTTCTTCAATCAGCACGTTTAAAGCTGCTTGATACACCTGATTTGGGAACGCAGGTTCTGTGGTTCTAAGCGGGTGTTCGTGAGCCGCGCAGGGCAGATGTTGCAGCAAAATATAAGGGTTGTCTGGGTTCAGCCACGCTTGTTCAATCGGAGCTTGTTGCACAAATTCGGGATGATTGACGAAGTACTGGTCGATCGGCGTGTCTCGAGCAACATACACAATGACTGCTCGGGACCCTCGTCGTCCAACTCGCCCCGCCTGCTGCCAAAAACTGGCCATTGAGCCCGGATGTCCGCTCAGGAGGCAGAGGTCGAGATCTCCGATGTCGATTCCAAGTTCTAAGGCGTTGGTGCTAACAATTGTGGTGACCTTGCCCGTTGCCAGATCTCGTTCTAACTGCCGACGTTCGTTTGGCAGTAAACCACCTCGATAAGGCTTCACCTTGCTTTTCAGTTCGGGGCGTCCATCGGTGACGGAACGCACAAGACGTTCGACTTGTTGACGAGAACGACAGAAGCAAATGGTCCGAATGTTTTGTCTGGTGGCTTCTCGAATCAAGGGCACTGTCACACTGCCTGGTCCCTTGCGATACAACGCGTGCCCGTGGCTTTGTTGTACGGGAGGATTCACAAGGTAGAGATCTCGCTGAGGCCGAGGAGCACCGTCTTGATCAATGATGCGAAACGGACGCTGAAACAAGGCTTCCACATGTTCCAGTGGATTGCCAATGGTGGCAGAGGAACACACAAAGGTGGGACGACTTCCGTGCATTTCGCAGGCTCGCACCAATCGTCTCATCACATTGGCAACATGGCTGCCAAAAGCTCCTCGATAAGTATGAACTTCGTCGACCACAATGTATTTCAGTCGAGACAAAAAGGTTCGCCAACGACGATTGTGGTTCGGTAAAATTCCGGAATGCAGCATATCCGGGTTCGTGATCATAAAGTCGGCAGACGCTTGGATTCGATTCCGTTCTTCTCGAGGAGTATCGCCGTCAAAGGTGCCCAAGCGGATATCGGCTTCAGCCGCTTGCAGCAATCGTCCGAGTGTTCCTTCTTGGTCTCGTGAAAGAGCTTTCGTGGGGTATAACAGAGCGACGCTAAACGGAGCTTCCGCTGTCAAATAGTTATGCAGAATGGGAAGCAGAAACGAAAGTGTTTTACCGCTGGCTGTTCGGGAAACCAAAACCGTATCTTCGCCGCCACGAATCGCATCGAATGCTTCGGCTTGATGAGAGTAGAGTTGGTTGAGCCCGCTTGAGGTGAGCGCTTCGGCGAGTTTGGGGTGTAGGGTTTCAGGGAATTCGTGGAACTGGCCTGCAGTTGGTTCAAGGATATTGTGTGACGCGATGGAAGTCGCAAACCGGCCTTCCAAGAATTCTAAAAACGTGTCCATTCCCATCGTATCCATTCCCATCGTCAAACAATTTCATCCTTAAATGTGTGGTGCGCCCGTGCTGGTTGGACTTGATGGGGGGGATTTCAAGCCAACAAACATGGTATCAGCAACTGCATCAGCGACTGCATCAACCGGTCAGAGCATGGATGATATTGCATTTCGTCCACGAGACCAGCATGCCGAATGCCGAGAGGTCACAGCGGCAGAGAAATCAGATTCTTACGGCAACGGGTGCGGCTTTTTAATGGTTCATTCCAGCATGCCTCTGGGCTGAGCCTGGCAACCAGCGCCCGCACCGATTAGATTCTGTTGTTGCGAGCTGTCGTAATCGGATGCGACGATTTGCGTCGCAATTGGGTTGGAATAACTGTTGGGTTGGAATACTGCCGAGAAAGAAGATACGAATGCTGTCGAAATGGTTTGGGGCGGAGACGATTAGGCTTTTCAGTCGAATGGCGTGTTGCTTAGTCGCGGGCATCGCCATGATTGCATCTTGCCAGTCAGATGTTTTTGACGATCATTCTGCGTTTGTTCTGCCTGAAACCGATGACAAGATTCCGGGTGTTGGGCCGGTGCGTCGGGCAGATTGGTTCAAGAGAGTCTGGAAAAACCGTCGAGCCACTTTTGCAAAGGAAGCAGCGACCGGAAAGCAACAGGGCGCGGTCGTATTTTTCGGTGATTCGATTACTCAACAGTGGCAGCAGAATTGCATGGGAATGTTTCCGGGCATGAAACTGGCCAATCGAGGAATCAGTGGCGACACAACTCGAGGAATGCTGTTTCGGCTGCAAGACGACGTATTAAATTTGAACCCGTCGGCCGTAGTCATGTTGATGGGAACAAACGACTTAGAAGACAACGCAGAACCTGAACTGATTGCGAACAACACGGTTGTCATGATGAACCAACTGCTGGCAACCAATTCAGAAATGGACATCGTGTATTGTGCTGTGATGCCAAGTACACCAAACAAAAGGCGTCCGGCAAAACAGATCAAGAAAATCAACCAGCTGGTCGCGAAAGCCACCAGCAAGATTCCTCAAGTCACCGTTGTTGACACCTACGTGTTGTTTGCTGGTGAGGACGGCAACGCCCAAAAGAAAGAGTTCCCGGATTTGCTCCATCCCAACAAAGCGGGATACCAAAAGTGGGCCAATGCGATTCGTCCTGTGTTGGCCACCTTGGGATATCTTGAAACAGAAGAAGTGGAGCAAGAACTTGAAGCGAACGCCGAGCTGCTGTTTAACGGCAAAGACCTCACAGGTTGGGGGTATCAGCCAACGACCGATCAGATGAAACAAAGTCGAGCGCGTTGGCGGAAGAAAAACCCATCAGCGCCACCATGGCCCCTTGTTGAAGAACCGATTTCTTTCAACGGAAAGACGTCTTCCCATGATGGTCGGTATGTTGCAGTGAATGGTCGACTTGTGGTGACAACTCCATCAGAAGGTCGCCGAATTCAGCAGCTATGGACGGCTGATGAATTTGAAGGTGACTTTACGTTAAAGCTTGAGTTTCGAGCCACGCCCAATGCCGACAGCGGAGTATTTGTCCGAGGGCCTCAGCTGCAGTGCCGAGACTACAAGTTGGCTGGCCCCTATCATGATTTGAAGGAATACAAAGAGGGCGACTGGAATCAACTTGTGGTGGAAATTCAAGGCGCGACGGCAAAGTGTACGTGCAATGGAGAAATCATTGAAGAAGCGTTCAAAGTTCCTGCGAAGGGGCGAATTGGCCTAGAAGGTGATCGGGGCCAAATTGAATATCGAGCAATTCGAATTGTGCGTTAATGCACGGCAAATTATTGAAGGCTTACCGCTAACCAATCCGTCGTGGATCAGTTGCCAAGCGATTTCATCCAGTCAGATCGAAAATTGCTTGTGATTGAAAAATGCGGTCTGCCGTGCGATTTGAAGACACAGCGTCCTACGACCAGCAACTTCTGACGGAAAAACCCCTACTTTTGGCCTATGTCCGGCGATCCTTCCTCTGATTTGAAGGACTTTTTGACCCGCGTGCGTCTGCGAACTATCATGGACTCACAGGTTTGTTGGGAAATCCGCTCACAAAAACAGTGGTTAGGGGTGGAAATCGCGTGTGAACAGCAACTGTTGCTTTGAGTCACCAGAAGCTTAATCCAGAACACTGCATGGTGACACAACGCTGTCTGGTGACACAACATGTCCTTTACACAGCATTCGTTTTGATTGCATCACACGGTGTGGTTTTACACGGTGTGGTTTTACACGGTGTGGCTTTACACAGTGTGGTTTTGTGCGGTCAGTTTTAGGTTTTGAAATCAGCATCTGATGAATCAGCAGTCGGACGACGAATTTGAATTGGCTCAATCGACGGATGGCAGCACGCCCCCTTCGAAAGGGGCTTCACCTGTTGCGCCGACAGCAGTCGTTCCAGCCGATGATGTGCCAGCATTGATCAGTCAGCCTCCTCCCCCCGAACTGTCCGAGATCAATTCGCAACAATGTATCTTGGATGCTGCAAACGCTGATGGATCGACAGATATCAGTAATCTGATGGCAGATCGGCCACTGATTGCGGATGAGCATAACACGGTCATTTCCACTCAGCTGGAATCCGCAAACCAACCGTACAGCGGACCTTCGTCGGCATCTGCGGAAGAGCTTCAAAATCGTCTATTTGGTCCTCGCGACAACCGACAGGGCAACCGAAGTGCTCTGCGAATCGGCAACATGGAAGTGTATGAAGAAATTGGCGCCGGAGGAATGGGGGCCGTTTTTCGTGCTGTTGATATTGAACTGTCTCGAGAAGTCGCATTAAAAGTGTTGCATCCTCGAGTCGCCGCAGACCCGGCTTTGGTGGATCGCTTCCGCAACGAAGCTCGAGCCTGTGCTCAGCTAAATCACGATAATATTGCTCGCGTGTTTAATGCGGGCGACCACGAAGGCGTCCACTACATCGCCTACGAATACGCAGACGGCCAAACACTTAAACAGCTGATTGATCAGCGCGGTCAGTTAACAACAGCAGAAACGGTGAACTACGCCATTCAAGCCACGTTAGCTTTAGGGCACATTGAATCTGCTGGCATTATTCACCGAGACATCAAACCGTCGAATATTATTCTGACGAAGAACGGTCGAATCAAAGTTGTGGATCTCGGGTTGGCTCGACGAGATACCGAAGATTCGATTGCCGACTTAACTGTGGCTGGCACCACGCTGGGAACATTCGATTATCTGGCTCCTGAACAAGCTCGAGATGCTCGTGCTGCCGACATCCGCAGTGATATTTATTCGCTAGGATGTTCTTTGTTTCACATGCTGGCGGGGCGTCCACCGTATCCGGAAGGCACGGCCGTCCAAAAAATGTTGGACCATCAGGGCAAAGACCCGCCCGACATTCGTCAAAAGAACAGTCAAGTCATTCAGCCGCTGGCGGAAATTATTCAGCGAATGATGATGACGTCTCCAGCAGATCGTTATCAGGCTCCGGGTCAGCTTCTGGCAGATTTAATCCACCTTGCCGATCAAATGGGGCTTCGGAGTGTGCCAGCGGAAGGAATCGTGTGGAGACGTGTTCCCGTGACAAAGGTTCGCGACCTTTCGGGCAATCTGTTTCTCGCTGCCGCGATTGCTATGATTTGTGTGACGGCTTTGGTGCTGAATTTTATTCCCGCTCATGTGGGGGAAAATTCCAATGCCGATGTTCAGCAGTGGTTGTTTCCAAACGCGGGGCAGACTGACACTCCCCCGACGAATTCCA
>CAYTUE010000031.1:13262-18848 GCA_964441085.1 uncultured Planctomycetaceae bacterium | reverse complement strand
CGTACCGATCAGCCGCCAGACGAAGCGACTGCAGAAACCGTCGTGGCCTTGCCAGCTCCTGAGCAACCCACAAAAGAGCCCGATACGACAGTCGAGCAGACTGCGGATATTCGTCCGTTTTTGTTGCGTGGATCAACAGAACCGACTCGCTATCGCAGTCTCGGAGAAGCGTGGGACAAAGCGGTGGATGGCGACACCATTGAGCTAGATTTTGACGGCGCAGCTCCAGAAGTGACGACTCCGTTACCTCGAAGATCCGTAGGCCAAGCGTCTCCTCGCATCGCCATTCGTGCTGCTCGCGACCGCAAGCCCGTGTTACGTTTTGCTGTGCGACCAGAAGCGGTTTCGTCGACGTCTCAAGGACGCTTTTTTGAACTCAGCAGTGATCTTCAGCTAGAAATCAGCGGGGTTCATTTTCAAATTGATCTTTCTTCAGCAACTCAGCGAGACGACGACTGGACCTTGTTTGACTTTCGAGGTTTTAATCGAGTCCGTATGAATCGTTGCACGGTTGACGTGACAAACTCGGGGCTGATTCCTTTGTCGTTATTTCGTTTGCGAGACGGTGGTTCTGCTGATTCGCAGGGAGATACGGCATCTGTTGAGTTAGAAAGTGTGGCCGTGCGAGGTAGCACGGACCTTGTGCGTCTGCAGACTCAAATGAAAAGCGAAGTGACTTTGGAACAATCAGGCTTTGCGATCAATGGGAGCATCGTTCGAAACGTTGGCAGTACGGAAATGCTGATTCAAGGAAGTATGCTGCTGACAATGAATCATTGCACGACAATTTCAGCTCAACCATTCATCGTTGCGGATAGCACCCAGTTCGACGATATTCAGCCTGACACCATTTTGCCTCAGCTGGATATTGTGAGCGATTCCAACGTGTTTGCTGCGTTAGACGAAGACGGCATACTGGTTTCCATGCGAGGCAATTCGTATCAAGATGAACAGCAAGAACTTTTAACTTGGTATGGAACCAACAATTATTACAACGATAAGTTGGTGGTGTTCTGGGGCATTGAATCAGGACTCAGCGACAGTGACCCATTGGAACTGGATCTTGATTCTTGGCAAATCGATTGGAACCGCCAAGCAGATACTCAAGAAAAGTTCCCGAAGACCTTTGGCGCTGAAGTTTGGTCTTCTGCTCGACTATTGACAGGTCGTTCAGCCGCTTCTTTAAACGAACTTCCGGTGAGCGTTTTTGAATTGAAATCGACCTCCTTTTCCACATCAGGAGGTGGCCAGTTTCCATTAGAAAAAGGCCAAAAATTGCCCGGAGTCAACACATACGAGTTGAAAGAATTTCCGTCGTCCATTGACCGACGATCATCCGCTGCAGATCTTTCAAGAGAAGACGCTCGACTCAACGAATAGTCTGCGATTCTCTCATCGTTAAGGCCAGTTCGCTGCTGGGCCGCCATTCAGTAGACGGGGCCGCTGCACTGCCTGCGATCCTACCGTGTTTCAGCGACTGACTGATAAGTGATTGAACTGATCACTGACTGATAAACGTCTGCGAACGACCGGCTGAAGCATGACCTCAACCGCCTGAGTTTGTGGAAAATGCTGTCTGAACGACACGGCGGCGAGCAGAAAATTGCCGCCCTTCTTTTGATTCTTCAGGCAGACATCATGCAGTACACCTGACTTGCAGGTTGGCGCGTTTACGGTTGTGTGAATTGTATGAATCGTCACCTTGCTATGGCATAGACGGCTGCAAGGTCATCTGCCGATTGTGAGTTGTTTGAGTGGCCTTGGGGGTGGTTTTGGCCGGACTTTTACGCGGTTGCTTGGGCTGCCAGAGCTTTTCTGCACGCAAGGATGGATAAACCATTTTAACCATCACCTTTCGCTAATCCGGTCTTTATTGGCACAACCCCTATTCTTTTAGCACGGCTCATTTTTCCTAATCCGAAAGGTCGACGATAGCTGTGAACGCCCCTTTGTGTAACCCAGCTAACCTAGTCTGCCAGACCGACAGGTTCCAAACAGCGGATCTCCACCCGTTGAATGGTATGGGATGAAATTGCTCTAAATCCAAAAAACTCTCATTGTGGCTGATCTGGCAGCCGTCTCCCGAAAGGAAACGAACGTGTTACGTCCTATCTTTACATTGGCCGCCATCTGCATGATGTCAGCCTCAGCTATGGCTCAGTCAAACTGCTGTGGTCACTGGGAATCAGTCGAAAAGACTGTTATGTGCCCTCAGACAGTTCAAGAAACAAAAACCGTTTGCAGCACAGAATACAAAACTGAGCAACGCGAACGAAACTACACAGTAAAGCGGTCTGTCCCAGTTCGGGAAACAAAGACTCAGCAATACACTGTCATGGTGCCAACTCAGCAGACAAAAACTGTCAACTACTGCGTTAAGGTTCCTTACCAAGAACAAGTCACCAACACTTACACAGTTTGCATTCCTTACAAAGAGCAAATGACTGGAACTCGTACAGTTTGCGAAACTGTTCGTGACCAAAAGACTGTTCCTTACACAGTTTGCATTCCTTACAAAGAGCAAATGACTGGGACTCGTAAAGTTTGCAAAACTGTCATGGACCAGAAGACTGTTCCATACACAGTTTGCATTCCTTACCAGGAGCAAATGACTGGTACTCGTACAGTTTGCGAAACTGTTCGTGAGCAAAAAACTGTTCCTTACACAGTTTGCGTTCCTTACACAGAACAGATGACTGGAACTCGTAAAGTTCAGAAGCAAGTTTCTGTTCAGAAGACACGAACTGTTTGTGTTGACGAAGGTTCATGGACTGAAATTGCAGATCCTTGCAACCCATGTTGCACTCGTAAGCAGTGGTGCCCGAAAAAGGTTCAAAAAGAAGTTCCTTACACAACTTGCGAAACAGTTTGTGTTGACCAACCTTACACATACTGTGTGACTAAGCACCGTCAGGAACAACGAACTCGAACAGTTTGCGTTCCACGCGTTATTCGTAAGGAAGTTCCTTACACATACTGTGTGACTAAGCACCGTCAAGAACAACGAACTCGAACAGTCTGCGTTCCACGTCAGGTTGTTGAAGAAGTTCCTTACACATACTGTGTGACTAAGCACCGTCAAGAGCAGCGAACTCGAACAGTTTGCGTTCCACGTGTTATTCGTAAGCAAGTTCCTTACACATACTGTGTGACTAAGCACCGTCAGGAACAACGAACAAAGACTTGCTGTGTCACTAAGTACCGAACCGAGCAAAAGTCTCGTCAGGTTTGCACAACAGTTTGTGTTCCAGAAGTTCGAACTCGAACATACGACGTTTGCAGCAGCAAGACTGTTTGCGAGCAAAAGACTCAGACTTACTGTGTCAAAGTTCCTGTTCAGGTTCAAAAAGAAATCGTTGTCAACGTTTGCAAAATGGTTCCAAAAACCATCCAAACTCAGGTTTGGGTTGCAGATGCTCCAGCTTGCGGCTGCGACGCTTGTGGCAACGGTGGATCTAGCTGTGGCGGATCTGGCTGTGGCGGATCTGGCTGTGGTAACAGCGGATCTGGTTGCGGTTGCAACTAGTAAACATTGAAACGCGACCCTGACGACTTGCTGGTCTCGGAAGGCGTTCTGAAAGTCGACCTCATTTTCATGATAAGAAAAGAGGCATTTCAGATTCGACTTCCTACGCAAATTGCGTTCAACAGCGGTCGCGGTTCTTAGAGCGAAACATGAAAAGCCTTGTGCCCTTTGTATCGGCACAAGGCTTTTTTCGTTGCATCGCTCTCTGGTGCTTCTGAATCATGTGCAACAGCCGTTCAATGTGCTGTGGCACGGTGACATTTTTCTAGTAGCTATTTGCATTTGGGGTGACGATTTTTTGAGCGAACTTGGAATCGAAGGGCAGGTTGCCCTGATGGTGTTTGGGGATCTATCGTATGAAGAAGTCTCAGGCTGCTCGCAGTTCGGTGGGGGAGCATAAGAAGCCAACGATGCTCTGCAGATGAAACGACCAAGAGAAAGTTGTTATGAACCCTCAAAAGCTTCAAGACTTAATCGACATGTTTTTCACATGTCGACGTGAAGATCTTCGTGAGATTTTTGATGAGATGCTATGGGCAATGCAGGCGGAAGAATCAATGCCACCCGGCACCCTGATGTCTCGCAACTACGAAACGGCTCAGGCGAACCCCGAAATTCATACTCTGCCAGGTAATCTCAAGGATGCTCGAGACGCCATTTTTCCATTTTTGTGGGGCACTGATGGTTGGCAATCCAAGTTGCATCTTGAAAACGTAAAAGGGCCACCCAACTTTGCGTCTTTGGTGGGTTCGATTGCCGCACTGCTGAAAAACCCAAACCTGTGTGTCGACACGTACTGCCTTCGCAGCAACGAACTGGAAGTAAAATCGATTACAGCGCTGGCCAACTTGATTTTTTACCACACGGAAACACCTTGGGGAGTGTTTACGATTGGTGGCACCATCAGCAATTTATACGGTGGAAAAATTGGCATCGAAAAGGTGGCTCCCGGTTCCATGCAGAATGGCCTGAATGGTCAAAACCTAGTCGGGCTGGTTTCAGAAGCAGGTCATTATTCCAACGCGACATTGGCTGGCTGGCTAGGAATTGGAGTCAACAACCTGCATTCGGTTCCTACTGATTCCAACATGTCGATGAGACTGGATTTACTAGAAGAAAAGCTCGAACAGCTGTATTCCAACGGTAGCAAAGTGGCCTTCGTGATCGCCACCTTTGGCACAACGGATGCTTTTGGAATCGACGACATTGCTTCAATCAAAGAAATCATCACTCGTAAAGCGGAAGCACACGCTCAAGTGGTTCCTCATTTGCACGTCGATGCCGCTGTCGGTTGGATCAGTTCATTCTTAACAGACTACGATGTGGCCGCAAACCCGATGGAATGTGCGGAAGACACGTTAAATTTAATTCGTATGACTCAGCAGGCCACCGTCGGTTTCCGTTCTGCCGATTCCGTCACGATCGACTTTCACAAGATGGGTTGGGGGCACTATCCATCCAGCGCGTTCATCGTTCGTAAACGAGACGATTTACTGCATTTGACTCGAACGCTCGAAGACATTCCCTACTTTTCTGAAGCCGATTTTCGACACGACCCCGCTTTGTTTACGTTGGAATGCAGCCGTCCAGGGATCGGTCCCTACGCTGTGATGGCTTCGTTAAATGGAATCGGCCTCAATGGTTATCGATGTTTGATTGCGAACGCAATCGAAAAGGCCAATCAGTTGAAGCAGCGCATCGAACAACTGGACAATTGCAAGGTGCTGAATCTTCACACCCCTGGCCCGAGCGTTTGTTGGTGGGTGCTTCCAAAGGGACGGAATGCTCAAGAAATTTACGATCAAATCGAAGCAGGCAGCTTGTCGGATGAGCTTCAGCAGCAGTACTTTCATGAGATTCGACGACTGTACGACAAACGAGTGTCTACGATGGATCCCGCAGTGGATGCTCGACTTAGCTACACGACATCGGTTGGCTATCGCCCTCATGGATCTTCATTGCCCGCTTGGAAGGCCGTGTTCTTTAACCCGAAGACCGACCAAGAAGTCATTGATCGTCTGATCGCCAGTATCAAAGACCTTGTGTAGTTCCGCCATTGG
>CAYTUE010000031.1:1610-13162 GCA_964441085.1 uncultured Planctomycetaceae bacterium | reverse complement strand
GATCCAGACGAAACTGAAACAACAAACGTAGACAGCATCTGTGTGAAATATGAAAAACTGTTCAAGTTGACCAGATGATGCTTATGGGCATTTTAACCCATTCCTGTTTTTCCGTTTCCATGACGATCGTTGCCGGTTTACACAGTGGCACCGAGTAAAAAACAGTGTCACCAAGTAAAACACAGGACACCAAGCAAAACACAGGGCTGGGACGGTTAATTCGAATGCGACCGGAAGCACCTGAGACATGCCTACAACAGGCGTGCTGGATACCATCGTGCTAACCGGCACATCGTTCAGCATAAGAAAACGACCACCGAATTCACTGCAATGCGATTCAGTATTGTCAGCGTGAGTGTCCGATCTCTTAACGCAGACGGAAGTAAGCAGTGATGAAAACACATCGCAATCGGTTTTCCGGTGTCATTGGTTTGACCAATCACTCTGTGAAAAATCGATCAGGATGCTTTCACCGATTTCCTTCGGTGAATAGAGCGAAACAATGGGCGACTCAGATCGCACGGTGATACGGAGAAACCAAGATGCTGGTACTGTCACGACAACGAGATGAAACGATTGTGATTGACGATTCAATTCGAATCACAATTGTTGATGTGCGAGGTGACAAGGTGAGGATTGGTGTCCAAGCTCCTCGAGACGTTTCTGTGCATCGCCAAGAAATCTACGACGCCATTAAACTGGAAGCAGAAAAAGGCTCTCAAGACAGCTAGTCTTGATGACACGGCCAAAATGAAAGCCATCTTTTATGATGGCTTTTTTCATGCGCTGCTTTTGCTCGCTGTCCTCATTGAAAACAACGCGTACTCGCAGCAATGCTCACTCAAGGCTTGTCGGTGCGTTTCGGCGGCGCAATTCGTACAACAAAATCCCTGTGGCGACAGCCGCATTTAAGCTACTCACCTGTCCTTGCATTGGAATCATGAGTTTGGAATCGCACTGTTCTAGCAGTTCCTGTTCGACTCCTACTGATTCGCTACCAATCACCAGCGCAATCGAGCCTGACATTGCCGTGGACCAAGCCGGCTGGTCTGTTTTTTCCGTGGCAGCGGCAATGTGGTAGCCCAATGCCTTCAGCCTTTTCAGACTGTCGCCAAGGTTGTCAGTCAAGACAATCGGAACGTGATTAACGGCCCCCGCGCTAGAACGAGCGACCTGAGGCGAAACGGCGGCCTGCTGTTGATTAGCGACGATTACGGCAGACACGTTCATTCCATCGCAACACCGTAGAATCGCCCCAAAGTTGTGGCTGTCTTGAATGCGGTCACAAACCACGACCAGTTGATCACCGAAATCTTCTGGCTGACGGTCGGTTGCAAACTGTTGTTCGAACGTTCGATAGGGAAATTCTCCCATCCTCGCTGCGACACCTTGGTGATGACGAGAACCGCAAAGTTGAGTCAACCGGTCTCGCGATACGGGGACCGGTTCGATATCACGGGCAAGAGCGGCTGTGAGAACACTGCGGTTCGCGGGTTCCGGATCGACAGCCAATTCAACGTCGTCGTTTGCATTGCTGGAAACGCTCGGATTGAAATCAGCTTCTTCAACGTTGTTCCCGTGGTCGTCACCTGCTTCCGCTAAATACAATTCGACAATAGGCCAAACGCCCGAATTCAATGCTTCTGTCACAGCATGCCGTCCGGTCAGCCAGTTCTTTTGATGACTGGCTTGCAGTTGTTGCCGTCGACTTTTTCTGCGATGAGATCGGTCTGCCATAGCATTGGGTGGTGTGTTGAGGCCAAAAGATGAAAGGTGCAAACAGATGCAATCTATCAGGTTACAGCAATACCAGCACAAGATGCTTCAAAATCCATGCGAATTCCTGCGATCCGAGTTTGGTCGTTCTGGATTCACTGAAACTTTGGCCAGCAACTTGAAATTTCAAGCCAATCCAAGTGGCCTGGCTGGGACAAGAATCTTCTGAAACCATCAGCCGAGCGATCATTCCACTGGTGCCTTTGGGCCTGACTATTAGAAGTCAGAAATCAGAAATCACTTCGCCACCGTTTCGAGTTCCTAGGTTTCTGTAAACTTCCAGATCGATGTTTTCTGAAACCACTCGAACGGATCCATCCATCAAGGCAACCTGAACAATTCCAACGTGATGGCTTCGAGAAGTGATCATGGCATAGGTTGGGAACCCGTTCACGCCGTCTCGACCTTCCTGCCACGAATTGAAATCGCATTGTGAAAATGTGGTTGTTCCATCGCTGCACGATGTATTGGCGTTAGGAGGCATGACCGTTGTAAAACCTTGATGATGAACTCGACCGTCAGGCCATTCGGTGTGTCCCGTGATGCGGAAATCAGGACCGCTCTGGATGATGACTTCAGCTTCCGCCACAGTATTGGGTCTGGTTGTGGTGGAAGGGCCTCCGTTGCGTGTGTAAGGAGTCCACGCTTTAACTTCTGCAGCCATCAGCGTATTGCTTGTGCCGTCAGTAAACGCCGCCATTCGCAGTTTTGAATTCGGAAAGAAGGCTCCATCACCACCTTGACCGGTCACTGGATCATAAACAAACCAACTGCCCAAGTTGAAACCGTAAGTGGTCGGAAACAAAGTTGGGCGGCCTTGACCTGGGTCTCGAGCTTCATCGCTGCGTGGATCACTGGGGCAAGCGTAGCTTGGAATTTTGAGCCCACTGATGATGTTTTGAAAATCCCATGCCGTGGTCAGATCGACTTCGTTAAAGAGGTTGCCCTGATCAAGAAACGGAAGAATGCGTCCATGAACTCCCCATGAACCGTTGTTGCCGGTATCTGTAAGTTGTGGATTGATGCACGCGCTAGGAGGCAACGCATTCGCCACATCGACGTAATTGTGAATTGCCAAGCCAATTTGCTTGAGGTTGTTTTTGCACTGAGTGCGCCGAGCAGCTTCGCGAGCCTGCTGAACCGCTGGCAACAGCAAAGCAACTAAGATGGCGATGATCGCAATCACCACCAACAGTTCAATTAACGTAAAACCGCGAGACTTACGAACACGAGACTTACGAACGCGATATCGGTGGACCGAAGCGAACTGTGCAGGCTGGAAAATCATTGTGAATCTACGATTGGGTTGGTGGAATGGAGAGAGCGGCAGGCAGACGGAAAAGTGAGTGGAAAAGATATTCTACTCGCTCTTGTTGAGTGACTCAACAAAGGTTGGGTGACTCAACAAAGGTTGGGTGACTTAACAAGGCGGAATGCCATCTTTATGCAAACTGCCACTTTTGTCCCCATTCTTGAGTGACTGATTCCATTGGTCAGCAGATGGTGTCCTTGTTTTGAAATCAGACGTTTTTTCGCTGCTCATCTACGCTGAAATCTTCACGAAATTGGTCAATCACAGTGACATGTTTGCTTTTCCTGTGTCGATATCAGTTTTTACAGAACTTGTCTGCTAATCTTTTGGCTCGGAAAGCGAATGGGCGAAACGAACCCATTCAGCAATCTCATGTTGAAAGTGGGAAACTTAGTCTTTCGCAGGCATCAACGAAAGGAACGATGTGTCGTCCACTTGCTTAGCTTGCAATCAAGTGTTTGTAGAATCACACACGGTTTGTCCGCGATGTGGAATGAACCTTGAGGTTGCCAGTGGAATTCACCTAGAGACTTTGCTGATCTCTGAAGGCAATTCGTTCGCTGCATCCACGACCATGGCGTGCGACGAATTTCCATTAAGCGGGCAAGTGGTGGACATTTATGAATGTCAGAATTTGCTAGGCCGAGGTGGCATGGGAGTCGTTTATCGAGCCCGCAACTTAAAGCTACAGCGAGACTGTGCTTTAAAAGTTTTGTCGCCTCAGGTTCTGTCCGATACCGTCGACTACATTGGCCGCTTTGAAAACGAGGGGCGAGCAGCCGCAGCGTTGGTGCATCCTCACATTGTGACGACTCATGCCATTGGCTTATCGGGCAAGCATCGATTTTTGGAAATGGAATACGTTCCTGGCCAGTCGTTACAACAGGAGATCGATCAAAAGGGACCATTGGGGCCTTTGCGAGCGACTCAAATGGCCGTTGGAATCGCCGAAGGTTTAGCGGCCGCTCATCGACTGGGGATTGTGCATCGAGACCTCAAACCAGACAACGTTTTGGTGACTCCAGCGGGGCATCCCAAAATTGCTGACTTTGGTTTAGCCAAACAAGTTCACGCGAAGACTCCCAAGAATATCAAATTGGCTGGGACGCCTCACTTTATGGCTCCGGAAGTTCTGAATGGACAACCCGCTTCGTTAACCAGCGACGTGTTTGCTTTGGGAGTTTGCTACTACGTGATGCTTACCGGCAAGATGCCGTTTGTGGGCAACAATTTGAACGCATTAATCAACTGTATTCTGGCGGGCGAATACCCCAGTGTTCGTCGAGTCAAACCAGAAATTCCGTTGGAAATGGCGGAGGCCATTAGCCTACTTTTGGCACCAGATCCAGAACATCGCCCGACAGATGGTTTTGGAGCATCACAGTTACTGCAAGCCGTGATGGGCTCGACTCGAGACTTAGATTCTTTGGTCTATGAAGCATTTCGCAGCTGTTCCAATATCACGTGGTCGAGTACCGGAGGCGAGATTGAAGTGCAATTGGTTTTACCGAAAGGTCGGCATCAAAAGGTCTTTTTGGCTAACAGCGATCATCCTGCTGGAGACCGACTGTTGAACATGTACAGCATCTGTTGCGAAGCCAAGCCCGAATTCTATGAAGAAGCATTACGGCTCAACGCTGTGGTTTCCCATGGCAGCCTGTCGATTAAAGACATTGATGGTGTTGCTCATTTCGTGATGGTAGATACGTATCCCCGAGCCACCGTTTCAGAAGAAGAAATTCGTCGCAGCGTGATCGAAGTCGGCTGTCGAGCAGATGAAGTCGAACTGCTGCTGACGAACCTCGATATTAATTAACGGACATCAATTAACGCGGCCAACAGCCCCCAGTTGAGTTCTGCAAAGGGCGCAAGCAAGGCCGCCTTCCACGTTAAGATCTCGACAATGCCTCACACGGCTAAATCCTCAGGAGTGCCGGTTCGAAATATCGGTTCGGAATATCCAAGCGACCAGTCTGCAGCCAGATTCAATCCCCCAACACGAAACGGAAGACGATCTTTGATTCCGCTGCAGCGTCGGCATTTTTTCAGGGTGACAGAATCACTTGAGCATCATCCCAGAAAAGGACAGCCGGATCGATCCCCTTAACGATCGGACGAATCTTGGTACCTTTTTCTGGTGGGGGAATCAGAATCAACCCCGTGTTTGGAAAACGTTCCAAAACCTGAATGGACTTTTCTGGCCCCAGTACAAAAAACGCGGTCGACAACACATCAGCCAGCATGGCGGATTCGGCAACCACCGTGACGGAAAGAGCTTCTTGAACGGGCCAACCCGTGCGAGGATCCAGAATGTGACCGTACCGCTTGCCTTCATGACGAAAGAACTGAATGTTCGACCCGCTGGTGGACATCGCAGCGTCCTTCAACAAAATTGTTCCCAGACGTTTCTGAGTCAACAACGGGTTTCCAATTCCAACTGGCCAGCCTGCTTGATCATCGTGCTGCCCCGCCGCGATCAAGCTACTGTGTCCTCCATGAATAATAAAATCGTCAGGAGTATCAGGTAACGTGGTCATCCAGTGATGGGCCTGATCTAAAGCGTACCCTTTTCCGATGGCTCCCGGATCGAATTTCACACCTGCTGTTGTGCGTTTCACACTGAGATCCGATTCATTGAATTCCACAAAGTTTGAACCGCTGGCCAACAGCGCTGCATCGATTTCCGTTTGAAGTGGAATTCTGCTGGCTTGTCGACAATCCTTCCAAAGCTGAATCAAAGCTCCCGCTGCAATATCGAATGCGTGATCTGTTTGTTGGAACAACCCAACCGCCTGTTGCAAAAGTTCAAACAGTTCGGGACAAACATTCACCCACTGCCCATGAACGGCGGCGTTGACCTTTGAGAGATCACTGCTGGGCCGATAGTGACTCAGCCAGCTTTCGATATCCGCACAAGCTTGCAATGCGTCGGACACTGAATGAGCGTGCTGATGGCGACCAGCATTCATGATCACGGCAAATTCACACCCCATGGCGGTGGTTGCCACATGCACTGTGGATCCGGCCACGGGAACTGTTTTCGCCAGTTGAGATTTCGCCAACTGAGACGGATCAGCATCCGCTGAGCCAGAAGACCGCAGGTTCAAAAAATCTCGACGGCTTGAACCAGACATGATACGGAAATCAAGAGGTAAGGTGGCCAATGGCCGATTGCCCGACCATTGAGTAATTGCGAAGCCTACGGCAACGCGCCGCAAGCTGGCTGTTGAAAAACTGTCCCAATGAAAACCCGACGCGTTAGCGAAGGCAAAACGATCTTTGACTCGTCTCTCGCTGACGCTTCAGGTTTCCAAAAACGAATGCCGGACTCAAAAACGCAACTTCAAAACGGACGCGTCGGGTGACCTTGCTCAACAACCCGCTAGCTGAGTTCTTGAATCGACTTCTGAATACTTTCCAACTGCTTCGTTAAACGCAGCAAAGTTTCTCGAACATCAGCAACAAGCTTTTCTGGTGCATTGCTGATGAACTTTTCGTTGCCTAACTTCTTTTCGGTATTCACGAGGTGCTTCTGAGTTTGCTGCTCTTCTTTCTTTAAGCGAACCACTTCGGCTTCTAAATCGATCAAGCCTTCCAGGGGAATAAACCCATTAGCATCGGCCAATGTGATGGTGGCGGATGCTCCCGGACGCTCCACGTCGATTCCTGCAGCTTCCAACATTGTCTTCGACAAATTGGCGAATTGGTCGGTCACGTCTCGCATTTGGATGGCCACTTCTTCGCTGCACTTCATGTACAACTTCAAAGGCTGCTTCGGACTGATTTTGTAAAGTCCCCGAACATTACGAACGGCAACGATGGTTTCTTGCAGTCGTTCGAACCGCTGTTCCAATTCTGTATCGATCAGTGCGTCTGCGACTTCAGCAGTTTCTGTTGCCGTTTCGGCATAGGGCCATGGGGCAATCATCACGCTTTCGACAGCGGCCGTTGGCTGGTAGAGACCTCGAACAGGAGCCACTTCATTCAGTTTTTGCCACAGTTCTTCGGTGATGAATGGAGCAAACGGATGCAGCAACTTTAGCAAGGAATCAATCACAAACGTCAGCACAGTTTGAGCCACTGGTCTGGTTGCATCGTCTTTCAAACGAGGCTTCACCATTTCCAAATACCAGTCACAGAATTCATTCCACGTGAAGTCTCGAACCGTTCGAGTTGCCTGATCGAACTGATAGCGATTCAGCATCGTGTTGACGTTTTTGGCGGTGGTTGCCAGTCGAGACAACACCCAGCGGTCTTCCATCTGCAAATCAGTATCGTTGATAGCGGCTGGTGAGTAGCCTTCGAGATTCATGAAAGCGAAGCGAGTTGCGTTCCACAACTTGTTACAGAAGTTACGACCGTATTCAAAACGCTCGCTAACAATTCGAGCAACCGCCGCTCCTTCGTCTGGAGTGAACCATGGGCTTGGAAATTGGAAGTCCTCTTTGCAGCCACCGCACTTGATGGTCGGTGTGTTTCCGCCCATCGGTTTCATGTCTTGGTGCTTTTTGGTTTGAGGCGTGATGGCTTCGCAATGAGGACATTCGTAGCCAACCGGCAAACGTACGTCCTGAGTTTCTCCACATAGTGACGCAATCGTAAAGCGAACCGCATCGGTGCCGTATTTGTCGATCAGTTCTAGAGGATCAACTCCATTGCCCTTAGACTTGGACATGGTTTGGCCCAAGCCATCTAAGATTTTTGGATGAATGTACACATGCTGAAACGGAACGTCTCCCATGTTGTACAACCCAGTCAACACCATGCGGGCCACCCACAACGTGATGATATCCCGAGACGTCACGAGCACAGAACCGGGGTAGAAGAAGTCAAGAACTTCGTTGCTGTCTCCCGATCCTTCGGGGGAATCTGTGGTGGGCGGGTTTTGTGCCGTGTTGGGCCATCCCAAAGTGGCATGAGGCCACAAAGCCGAACTGAACCACGTATCAAGCACGTCAGGGTCTTGTTCGAAACCTGCTGCTTCTAATTTTTGCTGAATGTCTTCGTGTCCATCAGCAACACAAGTCAGTACGATTTTGTCGCCCGGCTGAACACCGTCTGCGATGACTCCGGCCACTTCAGACTTGTCACCAAATTCAGGCAGAGCAAACAGGACTCCTGCTTCGTTGGCGGCGACTTCCGCAGACGTCGCTGGGCGACTCCAAATCGGAATCCGATGCCCCCACCACAACTGGCGGCTGATACACCAATCTCGTTTTTCACCCAGCCAGTCCATGTAGGTTTTGGTGTAGCGTTGAGGAAAAATTTTGACTCGCTTGTCTTCAACCGCATCCATCGCAGATTGAGCCAGCGTGTCCATTTTCACGAACCATTGGTCGCTTAAGTAAGGTTCCACGGGCGTCTTGCTGCGGTCGCTAAACTTCATGGGAATCTGACGGTCTTCGACTCCTTCATAGTGTCCCAGTTCTTCCATCTTGGCGATGATGGCTTTTCGAGCTTCAAAGCGATCCTGCCCCGCAAACTCGCCTCCTTCTTCTTCGTTGATTGTCGCATCTGGATTCATGATGTTAATCATGGCAAGTTGATTGCGCAGACCGCAGGCGTAGTCGTTGGGGTCGTGAGCCGGCGTGACTTTGACAGCTCCGGTTCCCTTTTCTTTATCCGCCAGCAAAGCATCGGCGATGATTGGAATCGCGCGTCCGTTAACGGGAACAACCACGTTTTTGCCAACGAAGTCGGTATAGCGTTCGTCCGATGGATGCACGCAAACAGCCGTGTCACCCAGCATGGTTTCCGGGCGGGTTGTCGAGAAGCTGATTTTTTGCCCGGTGGGATTTCCGGCGTCGTCGACAACTGGGTAATTGAAAGTCCAAAACTGGCCGTCGATGTCGTCTGTGTAAACTTCGTCATCGGCAACAGCTGTTTGCAAATGAGGATCCCAGTTCACCAATCGCTTGCCGCGAAAGATTAAACCGTCACTAAACATTTTGAAAAACGTACGACGCACCGCTTGGCTACAAACGTCGTCTAAGGTAAAGCGAGTTCGTCGCCAATCGCAGCTCGCTCCGATTTGCTTAAGCTGATTCAGAATGCGAGCTTCGTATTGATCTTTCCAATTCCAGATTCGATCCACTAAAGCGTCTCGACCAATGTCGTGGCGAGTCAAATTTTCTTCTTCAAGCATACGGCGTTCCACAACTGCTTGAGTCGCAATGCCCGCATGGTCTGTGCCGGGCATCCATAACGCGACCTTGCCTTCCATGCGGCGAAATCGAGTCAGCAGGTCTTGCACAGTGCCGTTTAAACAGTGACCCATGTGAAGGGCTCCTGTGACGTTCGGCAAAGGAATCATGATGGTATGAGATTCTCGAGACGCATCGGGATCAGCGTTGCAGTATCCCGCGTCCGTCCATTGCTGGATGCATCGTTCTTGAACTTCAGACGGTTCGTAAGCTTTGGCGAGTTCGTTTGTCATCGTCGCTCGAAAATACGTTGTAACGGAAATGGAATTGTGAGTAAGAACGATCGTTCAGATTCAGTTCTTGAGGATATTTTTGTAGTCGGACGGTGCCGCCCTAATTTTCTGTCGCTGGGTTCTGTTGTCGCGGGCTCTGTAATTACGCTTTTCTATAATCACGCTCTTCTGTCGTTGGGCTTTTCTGTCGTCGGGCTCTGTGAGCCCGATTCCTGTCGTGGGGTTCTGCCCCCCCTCAAGCACACGGCAGCTTCAAACCCGGCAGTGTATCAGGCCGACACAAAATGTCAGCGGCATGTTCGCAGCAAGAAAATCACAGTCTCGCCAGTGAAATCACGACGCTCAACGTATCTGCAGCTCAATTTTTCCGTATTACTGTACGAAACTGTTGGCATCTGAAGAATGTGCTGGGCAATCGATGTCCCCAGCAAGCGGTCCTGATTTGAACCGGAAACTCAAGAAATTTGAAAAAGAGGCGGCCAGACCGGTTTCAGGCTTTCGTCAACACCAGCCATTCTTTATTCAAGCGGTTTGCATTCTTCACGCTGAAAAGAAAATCAAGCGCATGCACAATCACTGGGTTTACGACGCTGTCAGTAAAATCGAATCCGAAGGCTGCCGGTCTGCGGATACTCATTTGCTCAAACTACAAGTGCCCGGTTTCGACAACATCGACCTGTATTTCAAAGATGAATCTTCGTTGCCAACGGGAAGTTTGAAGCACCGGTTGGCTCGATCGTTATTTTTGTACGCGCTGTGCAATGGCTGGGTGGTGGAAGGCACAGCGATTATTGAAGCGTCGTCTGGTTCCACTGCGATTAGCGAAGCATATTTTGCGCGCATGTTGGGTTTGCCGTTTTGCGCAGTGGTTCCTCGACACACCAGTGTCAGCAAGTTGGAAACGATTGAACGTCTGGGAGGCCGGTATCATCTTTGCGATGGTGGAAACATCTATCAGGAAGCACAGAAACTTGCAGCTGAAACGGGAGGCCATTACCTAGATCAGTTTACGAATGCAGAACGAGCCACTGATTGGCGAGGCAACAATAATATCGCGGAATCAATTTTTCGGCAGATGGAACAAGAACGCTTTCCAGATCCCAGTTGGGTGGTTGTGGGAGCCGGCACAGGAGGAACGTCGGCCACCATCGGGCGCTACATTCGCTACTGTCGAAAGCCGACCAAGCTGTGTGTTTCAGACCCCGAAAATTCGGTAAACACAGAATACTTTCACACGGGCAATGTGAATTTAAAAAGCGTGGCGGAGTCTCGAATTGAAGGCATCGGTCGTCCTCAAGTGGAACCGTCGTTTATTCGAGAAGTGATTGACCGAATGATTCAGGTGCCGGATGAAGCTTCTGTGGCCACCATTCGTTTTTTGAGCACAATTTTGAATCGCAAAGTAGGAGCATCCACGGGAACCAATTTGTGGGCCGCCTTAGAATTGATGATGGAAATGAAAACAGCGGGGCAGTCGGGAAGTGTGGTGACCTTGATCTGTGACAGCGGTGAACGCTATCTCGACACATACTACAACGACGACTGGGTGGCCGAAAAAGGATTCGATTTGAATCCCACGTTGGAACACCTGAAAAACATTTGGCCGGTTGATTGAATGGCGAGTGACTCGCCATTTGCTTTTCCGCAGACGAAATCTTTGTTCACCTTTTGCACGATCGCCACAGGCATCCGCTTTTTGTGATTGGGCCGGCACCTTGTTTTTGCGTTGTGTTTTCCAGCGTTTTGAACAACCTGATGGAAAATCAGTGAAAACGTGTCAAAAAGTTTCTGAGAATACCGTCTGTGTGCAGCAACTTGCTTCCTCTCATGTGGCTGTATTTCACTGACTTTATTTCACTGACCTGTATTTCACTGACAGCTTCGATGTTGAAATACTCAACATCGACAGATGGTTGCAGGCGGGTAAAAAACAAGCCGGAACAGAGACTGCTGTTGGTGCAGTTTCTTGTTCCGGCTGAATTGATGCGATGATGAAAACATTCAAGTGAACGCTCGCTGATGGACACC
>CAYTUE010000031.1:0-1510 GCA_964441085.1 uncultured Planctomycetaceae bacterium | reverse complement strand
ACACCGCATTGGTGAACACCACATTGGTGGATCTCAGTGAGCATTCCACTTGTCGGATTTACATGCCCGCCTGCAAGGCTCGCAGATGACGCTCAAAATGATCTGCCAAGACTTCGGTGTAGGTGTCGGGATGAGCTTCCAAGACAGAACGCACGGCAGGGCCCAACGTGGCGTCCGTCAACGTGGAACCGAATGTGCAGTGAAGGATTTGGCGGCCCGGTTTTGTGAAGCCTTTTCCTTCAGGGACTTCAGACCACATTTCCAAGTACTCACGTTCAAGCTGCACAACATCACTGACATCTGCTGTTGTGGGAGCACACGCGAGCGTCGCAGACACATGATAAGTGGCCTTGTCAACTTCGTAGTGCTGTCGGCCAAAGTCGATGATCTGGCGGAACAAACTTTCATCGTGCCGCGCGACAACTCGCAAAGCTTCCAAGTAACTGGTGCCCGCGGTTTTCACATGAAAGCAGCCTTTGGTGTTTTTCGAAAGCAAGGAATACATCGAGACTTTATCGGACCCCGAATGAAGGCTCAGTTTATACCCACCCAGCAAAGTGGCAATCGCGGCGTGTTCAGCAAGAGACGCATCCAAGGCGTCTAGGTCTCCCTTGTAGTCGACTCCCTTTTCAAGGTCACCGATAAAGCGAGGAGCCAAGCTCACTAACTTCATCCCCCCCTGCAAACACTGGTCGGCAATGATATAGTGTTCGGCCAATGTGGTGGGTTGTTCGGTTTCATCCACAGACAGTTCGATTTCGTAGTCCTTGCCCGCCTTTTCGTGAACTTGACGAATATAGTCGCCCAGCTCCAGTGCTTTACGAATTGCGGTTCCGTACTTCACGGCGGCTCGCATGCAAGCTTCTTCGGTGAGCTCAATCGTGGTGCCGGTGGATAAACCGATGGACTGGCCCACATAGCCGTCGTACCAATCGCAGTCGCCTTGGAGATCTTGGAACTTGGTTTTCACAGTTGCTTCGTCGTAGTCGTCGGCTTTTTGATCGACATCATCCGATGGGTCGATGGTAAAGAACGTGAAACCAACAGCTGCCGTGGCGTCGACATCTGCGGGGGTTTTCAGATGGTCTGCGTCGGCACCAATTTTTCCCTTCCAACCAGCCGCGATGGCTCCATCGTAAGCATCTGCCATCACTTGAGCAGGACTGCGTTGAGTCCGAAACATTTCTCGAATGGACTGCTGAGGATAAATGGGTTGAATTCCTTGGCCAGCTCGATTCATGCTTTCCACATGTCCAGCCGTCGCCAATCCAATTCGGTCACCAAATCCGAACGAAGGTTCCAACCCCAAAGTCACAGATGTCATCGTCGATTTTTCTTATTGAAAGTTCACTGTTACGGTTCGACTGACGGCTGGGAAAGCCCGTTTTTTTTGAACCGTCATCAATCACTGTTGATAACGGGATTGGGTTGCAGATACCAGCCTGGCCCAGTCAATTCGCTGAGAGAAATTCAGGAGAGAGATCTGAGAAGGCGCTTTAGAAAGAGAGAG
>CAYTUE010000030.1:23894-38006 GCA_964441085.1 uncultured Planctomycetaceae bacterium | reverse complement strand
TGCTAGGCGTCGACAATGCCTTCTCGAATTGCCCAGCGGCAAAGATCGATCCGGTCTTTTAGCCCAAGAGATCTCATCAGGCGATACTTGTGGCTTTCGACTGCCTTTTCTGTGATGTGCATGTCTGTCGCGGCTTGCCGAGCTGACATTCCCTGCGCGATTCGCACAAGAACTTCCAATTGACGGTTGGTGAGATTTTGAATTTTTTCGACTGATGCAACTGAAAAATTCCGTTTGCGAGCATCAAGAGTGACTCGATCTTGAAGGCTGCGTGCAACCACTTTGCGTTCGTCGTTAAGCGAATCCAGTTCCGACATAAATTCGGGAACAGAGGTTTTTCGAGACAGCAGGCCAGAAACGTAGTTCGCTGCAATGTGCAGTTGTCGACTCGACAATCGATCGGCGAACAGGCCCACAATGCAATCGTTTAACCGAATTGACAGGTTTCGGGAAATGGCTTGCAGGTGAGACGTTGCGAAGTCTTCGTCCAGAAGCAAAATTCGAGGCCAATCGGAATTGATGACGTCATTCAGTTCTTCGATTGTCTGTACTGAGCGGACTCGGCGCACCTGACCACACGATTTTAATGTCCACTCCATTGCTTCAGCGGCAAGCTGACCGGGAATGGCCAATAAAATGTCGTATTCTCTTCGAACTGCTGTCGCCCCTGCCATCGGTGTTGATTCAGAATGTTCGGACCTCAGTCCACGACTGGAAGATGATGAGTGATGCTGAGAGAAATCACTGTGGCTACGAGCCTGCCCGAGATCTGTTTGAAACTCCATCACTGCATCCTCCATGAAACTGTTGAAACGTTTGATTTGAAGTTCACTTTGTTCAACAAGCAAACATTCAAACACGCTTGATCTCAATCTTCCTTGACTGCGACCTGCGAACATGGATTAGAACATGAAGTCGTTAATTTCTCATAAGGAGATTTCCCTGTCTGGCCGTAAAAACTGGCAACAGTCGGGGTATCCAGTACTAGTAAATACCCCACTCCAACGCGGGAAAATGCTTCAATATCCGGTAATACCCCACCATGTTGAGTGTTTTTTGGACCTCAAATCTGAATGAGTTTCAAGAGGCGATGACGAGTTTTCATGTTGTTGCAGAGAAGGCCTATGCAGAAACGCGTATTTCCTCGTTGGGGAAATTGCTCTGGTGAACGTTTATGTTGTCCCGGTACGGCTTTGCAAGCTCGTTAAGCATCGAACGAATTCTTCGCACGCCCAACATCGCCACTGCGTGCTTGATGGAATCGATTCGATTTCCTCGGCTTGAAAGAATCGATCCTGCGTCGCGAAGGATCAGTTTCTTGACTTGTGGCACGTCACCAACCGCGTCACAGAAATTTGTGAAGTCGCCTTCTTCATCTTTGATTGCATCCATCAGCTTTTGCAGCTCTCGAAACGCTGGCAGTTGATAAGGAGCAGCCAATTGTTCGGGCTGATCAATTCTGAGATTCATTTTTTTTTCGGCTGATTCCTTACCTGTTGGCTTACCTTCATCAGGCTGAGAATTGTTTTGTGGGTTGACCCCATTTGTCGTCAAATTTGATGCGTTCTTATTCACAGTCGTGTTTCCTTACACAAGCCGGGGCAGCAAGATCGTGATTTCAAGATGCCTTGTTCAGGACATCTGCTATCGTGTTCAGTCATCCATCAAAATCATGAAATTGGCATGAGAGACAGATTTTCTAAGCATTACAAGAAGTCCAGAATGGAAGTGTCAAAGGCTCGAGCAAGCGTTGCCAAGGTAAACTGATTTAAGAGCTCCAGCTCTTGCAGTTCAATGACCGCTTCCGTCAGATCTGTCGCCTGCAATTCACTCAGAAAAATTTCTGCGTCCACTTGAACATCCTGAGAGCGAGTTTGCTGAGTATCAAGTTGTTCCAAGTCAATCGACTGTTGCCCGACAACTCCTAATAGATGATCGATGGATTGATCGAATGCACCAAGGTGGTCATCTGTAATTCGTTGGCGTTCATCCGCAGTCAGTTCAGAGAAGTTTAAGATGTCATCACGAAGGCGACGCAGTTGCTGAAAGATGTCTGTGTTGCCACTGAGTTCAACGTCTGCAGTGCCTGTTTGTTGAACCTGGCGGGTATCGAAATATCGGATGTTGCCAGCGGAGTCTGTGATCAGCTGGTTGGCGGTGAAGTCGATGGCCGTAAAGGATGCTCCATCATCAAGAGAAATTTGTCCGTCCGCCTGAAGATCGAAACTGCCGTTTGTTCCAGCAGCAATGGCTGTTGTATCAACATAGATCTGCTCTCCTCCCGAACCCGTTACCAGCAGATCGTTGTCGGCTGATGTAAACGAAACGGGGGGAGCTCCGTTTAGCGAAATGGTGCCAAAGGCTCCCGTACCGCTCGTGTCGATAATTTCGACGCGATGCTGCCCTACGACCGTGTCACCCGATACTGAACTGAGTCCCGGTTGAATGCCACTTGCACCACTAAAAGCTGTGCTGACGTGCGCCACTAAAAGTTCAGATGAGCCAATGCCGGTTGCAGTGCCTGAGCCTCCTTGGATTCCAGTTGTGCCCAAAACTGTTGTTTGGCCACTTTGGCCCGTCGTGAAAACATCAAGTCCAGAATAGAATGTTGGAATATCACCAGCACCTCCAATAAATGTGGTTCCCGATGTTTCGTTTCCCGCATAGTTGGTTGCGGTCGATACGTCTCCAAAAGGAGGCGTTTGCAAGTTGGTTCCGCTAAACAGGTAACGCCCATTTTGACGCGTATTCGCAATCCCACCTAAAGAATCCAGCAGGCTATCAATTTCGGAAGCAAACACTTCGGCTTCCACCGATGTTGTCAGCTGATTAGCTTGCAAGGTGATGTCTCGTGCTCTGACAACCAAGTCGTTGGCACTTCGAAGTTGGTTATGAGATTCGTTTAAGATAAAGCGAGTTTCATCGATGACATCGCTGCGAGCTTGCAGTTGACCGATGACGGCCTGCTGATCCAAAGCCAGTTCTTGTGCTCGAGGATCATCTGAAGGACGGTTGAGGCGAATTCCACTTGAAATCTGGTTTCTTAGTTCGGCGGCATCAGCCGTTTGTTGGCTGGCACGTGCTGTTCCCAAGTCAATTTGACGCGTTGGAGTCACTCTTAAAGACATCTGTCTACTTTCTTCTGCCACAAAACGTGATTATGAAACAGTCAAATAATTCGGAACAACTCATCTAGCGTTTCTTCGACTGTTGACACAAAACGCGATGCTGCCTGAAAGGCTCGCTGGTGTTCCAGTAATTGCAGAAGTTCTTCATTCACATCAACGCCAGAAACCGAATCTCGAGCAGATTCCAGTTCGGTTTGTTGAGTCGTTCGTTGGTCGACTTCGAGTTGCTGTGTTTGCACAATCACGCCGACTCGCCCAGTCAGCGACGCCAAGCGTTCTTCTGTTGTTTCGGTGCCTCCTGAAAACAGCGGATTTTCACGGAAGTTAACAAGACGGCTAATTTGACTCGCATCGCCCAAGTCTTCTGTTCGAGACACGGCGAGTAAACTTGGGTTTTGAGAGAGTTCTGGATTCAGCTGAATATCTACGAGACTGTCACCAGTAAACAAGCTGTTCAGTCCTAAGGCTCCTAGGAGTCCGGTTGAATCGGGGCGACCGTTGGCTTGAATCGAAAACGTGTCGCCAGCTTCGAGTGTTCCCGGCGACAGTGTCACCTGAAGTCCATTTCCTAAATCAATGGGTTGTCCTGCCGCATACCCTTCTCCCGCGTTGAACGTTCCCAGAACGGCACCTTCCGAATCGGTCACTTGAAAGGTCAGACCTTCAGTCACTGAGACTGTTCCACCGTTGATCACTTCGGCATTTAAAGTGGTATTGGATAGACCGGAAACGATTCCTGACACTTCAGGAACAGATGTTCCCAGCAGCGAAGCGGAACTTGGCGAAGGATCAGGGCGACCAGCAAAGTCGAAGGAATATCCAACAGCCGACTGAAGAATGGCTCGACCATCTCCAGCGAGGTTTGCTGAAAGTCCGCTCACAGCGTCCAACCGATCAATGACATCTTGCAATGTATCGACATCACGATCCACGGCAATCCGTTGCGTTTGGCGATTGCCTGACGGGTCGGTCACTGTGACGGCAATTTCACCCGACTGAATTGGATAAATCGAATCGGCCTGTGACAAAGGAACGTCGGGATTGGAAATCGATCTGGTTCCAGTCAGCCCCGTCGTGACTTGTCCGTTGGTGAGTCCTGTTGTCTGAATTTCATCAATGAAGCTAAGCAACGTGGAGGCGAGGTCTTCAAAATCAGCTTGAACGTCCAGATGAATCGAATCAGCTGCTTGCAGTAGCCCTCCTAGCGATCCTCCAGAAATCGACAGGCCTTGCAAACCATTTGATGAATCGATTTGGATTCCACCTGTGGGCGATTCAGAAATGGATAATTCTGTAAACGTCGATCCAATATAGAGACCTCCGCCTGCTCCTAAAAGATGAGGCGTATTGCTTTGCAAGTTGCTGCTATCGACATCGATAAATTCAGCCAATGAGTTAATCAATCGGCCTCGTTCGTTGACCAAACCGTTTGCCGTTTGTCCTTGAATTTCGGCAACCTGAATCTGGTCATTCAGCTCTGCAATTCTTGCAGCCAAACTATTCACGGCATCAATGCTGGTTTGCGCCTGTTGAATATTGTCGCCATCAAAGCGAATAAACGATTGTGCGATCGTGGAAATACTCGACGCCAATTGCTGGCCAGCTCCGATGACTTCTTGCTGCAACAGAGCTTCCGACGGATTTGCCGCGAGCCGTTCCACGGAATTAAAGAACTCAGAAACACCTTCCTGAATCGAACCGGGCCCCGGTGTCAAGGCGGCTTCTAGCTGCCCAAAGGCTTCCACTCGAGATTCAGCCGCGCTTAACTGTGAAATGCCTTGAGTAATCGCTGCTTCAATTGCTGAATCACGGAGACTGGTGATTTGAACGACATCGACTCCCCCTCCCTGCGTGACGTGGTTGATGAGATTCAGACCACGATCAGCAAGGTCGACTCGTTGCCGGCTATAGCCATCGGTTCCTGCGTTGGTAATATTATTACTGGCATTGTTGATCCCAGCTTGTGCTGCACGAAGAGCACTGGTTCCGATATTCAGATATGACATTTTTCGTCTTCCTTGATTCAGTATCCGTTACAGAAACATGAATAGAACTCAATTTCCAGAACCAGATTCATGTTCTGCTGCCAACTCACAAGTTGGCGATGCGAAAGGCCGTATTCGGCGCTTCCAGCAGCTTCAGCTAAGCGACACGGCGTCGATCAACGATCCCCAGCTTCACGACAGGCCGACCATTCGAGTCGTATCGGTTGCTGTCTGTTTGTGAACCCAGCGCTGCATCAAGAACGATACTGATGACTCCATGAGATTCACGAAGCTGGCTAAGAACCAACTGTAAACTGGTGTATCCCTGAAGAGTCTGTTTCTTGATTTCGTTGCAACGATCTTTCAGATCTTCCAGTTCTGGCACGATCGAAAGGAATGTGGAAATGGTCATCGACGGATCTGTTGTTGATCCCAAGAATGTGGCCATCATGCCCTGCAGTTTTGTTCTTTGCTCTGCCCTGCGACTGATACTGGCTCGCAAAGCAATCATGCCGTCCACGTCTTCCTGCGAAAACGATTTTCCCACAGGATGACGGCCAATTCGACTGACACCTGAACGCACCAATTCCACAAACGATTCTTCAGCGGACAAAAATTCTGTCAACTGCTGCCGCATCCGATCGATGTCTCGTGTTTTTTCATTCATTGGATGACTCCTTATGTGTATTCACTGACTGATAAGTTTTTTGAGCCTGCTGATTTGTGACGGAACTGATCGATTCTGACTGGGCAGCCACTCCTAAGTCATATCCGCCAAACGATTTTGTGAGTTGGTCGGCGAGTCCAAAGCCGCCATTTTCAGAGAGAAATTTTCCAATCATCATGTCGAACATCCCGCCATATGTATCCGACTTGTCACCAGGAAATAATCCCTCGCCGCCGGAAGACTGGCGCATCTGCTTCAGCAATTGAGACAGCATCACTCCTTCAAATTCCTGAGCCATTTTTTTAGGCAGCGTCTGCCCAACTTGAGCACCTTGGCCTGAAATGAAATTTGCGGTTGATGGTTGCAGAAGGCTGGTTGAATCAAAATTCATATATGTTCCTTTCAGGCCGACTTATCAGCACTGACAGTGTCTGTTTCGCAAGGTGAATCTTTGGTCAATCTTGGCCTGTCAGACTTAGCTGAGTATGTCAGGCGAATCAGACTGATTTTTAATGTCTACTTGAATTCCAAATCGGCATGCAGAGCTCCCGATTCTTTCAGCTGCTGAAAAATCGAACTTAAATCTCGAGGTGCCACCCCGAGCGAGTTGAGTGTGTACGCCAAATCACCGACGGTGACATTTTGATCCACTTCAGTCACTGGGATTCCATCTTCACTGACGTCCACTTGTGTTCTTGGAACCACAACTGTTTCACCATCTGACAAAGGATTCGGCTGAGAAACCTCAGGAGCTTCTGAGAGTGTGACAGTGAGATTTGCATGGGTAATCAGGACTTTGGACAACCGAACGTTTTCCCCAATGACCACGGTTCCAGTTCGCTCGTTAATCACAACGCGAGCCGTTGTGTCGGGCATTACGAGTAAATTCCCAACTTGTCCCACCCATGTTGGCGTTTTGTTTTTGTATGCCTGGGGGATCAGCACATCAACTGTTCCGGGATCAATTGCGACAGCCGTTTTGGGAACCAATGCGTTAACCGCTGCAGCGATTCGAGTGGCTGTTTCGTAGTCTGGGTTTGATAACAACAGTTGGATTCGTCCATCCTTGCCGATGTCTGTGCAAGTTTCCAATTCAATTGTTGCGCCGTCTGGGATTCGTCCTGTGGTCGGATGGTTTTGGATAACAGAGCCCGCTTGGCCCGAGAAACTAAAGCCACCAACCGAAATTGGGCCTGAAGCAACCGCGTAAACTTCGCCGTCGACTCCGTACAAAGGCGTCGTCAGCAAGTTTCCTCCTTGGAGACTGCTGGCATCGTCCCACACGGCGACAATCACATCGATTTCCGAACCTTCCTTTGCAAACGCCGGTAGCTTGGCAGTGACTGTGACCGCAGACAGGCTGGTTGTTGTTCGAGTCGTATCCGTATCTAAGCCAACTCGAACAGCAGGATCAGCACGTTGTCCAAGGCGCTGTTCGAATACCAGAGCCAGTTGACGAGTGATCGGACTTTCGCCTCCGGTATTGTTTAACCCACTGACAAGGCCTAAACCCGTCAGTTGGTTGACTCGGTCACCTCGAACTTCAGTCACATCTTTGATCCGTACCATGCCAGCTTGGTTGTTAATCTGGAGGTTGGGCGGCTTACGACTGGCTGGCAATGGACCTGTGGCTGCAGAAGGTGCTTCGTTCAGCCGTCTGTTGTAAGTTGGAAGTAAGGGGACGGCATTTTGTGTCGGATTTTTAGTCGCTGGTAACGGAGGAGGTAAGAAAACGATGTCAGGTTCCGTTGGCTGCTGGCCCTTTACCGAACACGGAAAGCACAAGAGGAACAGTCCCAACAGCGTCATTGAGAGTCGCCACCGAGCTGTCACGCTGTGACGGTGCTCCAGACGCCTGTGTATTGAGCAGTCAAGCGTGCGGGAATCAAACACAAACAATCGAAACCATTTTTGAACTGGGTTTCCTTGGTTTGTGTTGTGTGAATGTTGTGTCATGGCGGACGATTCTTCAACTCACTTAAGACAAGCAGAAAGCACACTTTGGTGCATTTCATTGATTGTTTTCACTGCCGTTTAAGAACGACAGTTTGAACGCATTTGGTCTACGCTAGAATGGCCAAACCACATTGGTCGCTCGGCCAAGCCAACCTTGTTTGATAAATTTTCGAGACGGACCGACTGTGTCGTACTGCATCCGTAAGTCTGAAATCAGACGAGAATCGACCGTATTGTCTGGTCCCACATCGATGGCACGAATCATTCCCGTTAACGTCAGGCTGCGTTCGTCGCCAACCAGCCGAACCTTACGGTATCCGCTCACCACCAAGTTCCCGTTGGGCAAAACGTCGACCACTGAAACAGTCATTCGGTCGGTGAATGCTTGGTTGCTACTAAAAGATGATTCGCCATCAAATTCACGGGTTGAATTCTTATTAAAGTTCAAACCAGCATTCGCCGCCTGAGTTCCAAATCCTCCACCGGCTTCGGTATCGATATCAATCGTAGCGCCTGCCTGAGACGACTTTGCGAGTCCACGGTCTTCGCTCGAGTTCACGTTGGTCGTCTGAGCCACCACAACGGTTAACAAGTCCCCCACTCGGCTGGCCTTGGAATCGACAAACAAGTATGCGTACTGAGGCTTACGCTTCTTCCAAAGAGATTCCGCCTGAATCATGGTGTTGGCTGCAAAGACACAGGATGCAAAAAGCAACCCGAGCACAACCAATTTTCGAATGCGTTTAATCATTGATCTCCATCCCTGAAACTTCAACTCGTTGCCACCTTGGCTACGTGATTAGGCCGAACGAAATGTGACTTTGCTAAAGAACCAATTGAACTTCTCCAGCTCGAACAACTCGCGCAGAAAAGGCTTTTCCACTTTGAATATTGCGTACTCGAATCACTTGTCCTGGCCTTCCCGATTCAAGAGCTTGAGCGGCTGACACGGTGACTCTGAGAGCCTTATGAGTGGCAAGCACTTTCACTGCGTCTCGAGCAAGCACAACGGGTTTCACTTGCGCGGCTGTAGCGGCTCTCCACTTGCGAAGATTGTTCCATACGATAATTTCGTTCGCTCGAAGTGGACGAGCGGCCACCATGCCAACCACATCTTGAATACTCAATTGATCGTACTCACGGTCAGTGAATTGAATTTCTTCGGTCAACATAGAAGCATCGATTCGTGTTCCAATAGCGAGTGGACGACGAGCTTTGAGTAACCTTTGTCGCTGTCTCACATCAACTGTGACAGACTGCATCATCGCAATCCTTGAACCGTCCAAAACGCGCACCAAAAGGCTTTGACGGCCATATGGCATCTTGACTGGTGCGGTTACCTGAACCACAGGATGTTTGACGTCCTTTAAGTTCTTTGCATTTGGCCCAATCACGCTTCGTTGCAACCTGACTTGGATTCCGTCTTCAGGGATTCCAAATTGAGATGCCAGTTGCTGTTGAATGGATTGCTCGATACTTAAGTCCGTCAATACAGATTCATTCGCTTCCGTCCTCATACTGATTTTACGATGAGGATTTTCCGTGACAGGCAATTGACCAAGCAGATGAAATGGACTTGGGGCTGCAGCGGGATGTGCTTCTTCGACCATTTCTACCACGATGGCATCTGGGCCAATGAGTTCAAATTCGTCGTTGGGCAACCCAAGAACCTGCAATCGAATATTGATGCTGTGGCGAGTCACAGTGGCTTGTGGTCGTTTTTGATTCAGTCGAACCACAGTGACTTTACGTAGCTGTCGTCGTTGGTTTTCTGAAAGATGACTGATTGGACACAGTCGATCATTTTGAAAGAACGTTGCAATGTCTGTCAGCCGAACGTTGGAATTGGTGACCTGAGTGGTTGGACGCAACCGAATCTGCAAAGGGTGGTCATCGTTTTCGGTCTGCTGCCAAGCGTTTGCAACACCACTCATCACAAGAAATCCACAGAGCAGATTCAAAACTCTTTTTTTTGCTTCGTGCCACATGGACATTCTCACAGAATGCTTGAAAGCAGAATGGAATAGAAGAAGCTTCATTGAAACTTGGTTCTAGCGGATAATTTCGACGGCCGTAGATAACATTTCATCACCAGCTCGGATGGCTCGTGAGTTAATTTCATAGGCTCGCTGAGCAGTAATCAGTGAAATCAGCTCTGTCACCACCTGAACGTTGGAGCCTTCCAGAAAGCCCTGACGCAACGTGCCTAAACCGTTTTGCCCTGGCGTGCCCGCCACTTCTGCTCCAGATGCTCCTGTTGCAGCAAACAGGTTGTTGCCCTGACTGCTTAAGCCTGCGGGATTGGGGAAACGGTACAGCTGAATGTTTCCAAAACTGGTTGGCGCATTTTGTGTTTGGCTTGTGACACCAGATACGGTGCCATCCACTCCGATGGAAAGTTGATTTAAGGCCGTTCCATCAGGAATCGTAATTCCTTCGGCGAGTTGAAATCCATCTGTTGTGACCAGTTGCCCAGTTTCATTCAGCTTGAGCGAACCTGCTCTGGTAAAGCGCTGTTCACCGCTCGGCAACAAGACCTGTAAAAAACCATCGCCTTCGATCGCGACGTCTAACTTGTTGTCCGTCTGGTTCATCGAACCATTGGAAAAGATTTTTGTTGTTCCTGCAGCTCGAACACCACTTCCAATTTGTAGGCCAGTGGGAGTCGTTTGCCCTGCCGCGGCTGTGGTTCCCGCTTGTTGCACCGTGGTGTACAACAGGTCTGCAAAATCAACATTGCTGCGTTTGAACCCTGTTGTGTTGACATTCGCCAAGTTATTCGCCGTGTTGTCGATCATCAGTTCTTGGGCCTTCATGCCCGTCGCACTGGTGTAGAGTCCTCTTAACATTTCTGTGTCTCCATTAAGTCAGACAGTGTGTGTCTGATTGGGTTCAGTTGGTATTTTCTTGGCTGAGTGCTCAGAAAACTAACTAGCCTTCGATATGTTTTTTGATGACTTCACTGATGGCGCTCATTGCTTTTTGAGCCGCATCGGTACTGCGATTAATCGCAATCAGTTCAACCATTTCTTGTACCGGAGCAACGTTCGAATGTTCTCGCACGCCCTGTTCGATAAAGGCATCTGACTCTTGTGGTTGAACTCCATCTGGAGCAGCAAACAAGGTGACTCCGCTTTGCACTAACTGTTGAGGGTCTTCGAAGTTGACGATTCTAAGACGGCCAAGCACCTGTTCACCCACTTGGACGCTCCCGTCTTTTCCCACCGTGACCATGGCTGGTGATGCATTTGGTGGAATCACAATCTGTCCGTCTTCTGAGACAACCGGGTAGCCGTCTGCTGTAATCAAACGCCCCTCACGATCTGCATGAAACGTGCCATTGCGTGTGTACAGTTGTTGGCCTTCGGCATCGATGGTAAAGAATCCATCGCCATGTAAAGCGAGGTCAAGCTTCCTACCAGTTTGTTCGTATCGACCAGCCGCAAAGTCAATTTCTGTACTGACAATGCCGGTTCCCAACAGGTTAAATTGGAAGTTGTCTTCCTCAGCCCCTTGCAATGATTTTTCGAATGTTTCCTGAGAAGCCACAGAACGTCGATATCCGGGCATGTTGACATGCGCCAAATTCTGAGCGACGATTTGGTGCCGTTGATCGGCAACACGCATTGCACTTGCTGCGCTATAGAGACCTGGAATCATTTTGTTCCCCCGTTGGTAAACCTTGTCTACCAGCAAACACATGACGAATCGCTTCACGTCAAAGACGTTCGTTTGGGGCACACAAATCACTTGTATAAAACAGATGAACGGAATGACTGTTGTTTTCCGTTCAGTCATCACAATCGGCGCGACCCGCACTAACCTTCGTCGCAATGTCAAGACCAAGGGCACAGCATTCGTCGGGTGAGCGTAGCTTGCATAGGAATCAAGTGGTTCCCATCGGCCACACAGCAATCATCTGTGTCGAGGGGAAGTCTTTTGCATTGATGCAAAGGAACTGGCATTCCCGCAGGGTTTCTATGTGCCACCGCAGTGGTTTCATGTTGGACGGCGTCCCGAGATTGCATACGGGGAAACCCACGCAAATCAGGTTTCTGGTCTGCATAGAAACACTCATTGCGAGGAAGCTTTCTGCTTAGCTTGGTGGCAACCCCCAGATATGGAATCGTTGTAAGCCCGAAAGTCGACCTAACCCGTAAATGTTCGCAATTTCATGCAGTCGACGGGCCGAACAGCAATGCGTAGCGAATGGTCTCGCATGTGCGTGACAGATTGCGACTGTAGTGGGAAATGAAACGATGGCAGACGAAGAGACAGAAGAACAACCCGAAAAGAAGGGTGCTGGAATGGGGCTCTGGCTCGCAACGCTACTTGTTGCGGCTGGTGGTGGAGCGGCTGTTCCCTATTTGCTGAATACGTCCGCCCCGGCAGAAGAAGTGGCCGAAGAAGAAGGTCCTTCTCCATATGAGATGCCTACGTCGGAAGAAACAGCTGTGGTGCCATTCGGTGACATCACCGTCAACTTAAACGACGGCAGGATGAATCGATATCTGCGGCTGAAGATCGCAGTGCTGGTTGCAAAAGATGATGAAATCATGGTGACAGAAGCCATTACCAGCAAAGCGGCTGTTCTGAAAAACTGGATGCTCAGCCATCTTTCAGACAAGGGACTGGAAGAAATCCGTGGAACAGCGGGTTTGAACATGCTTCGTCGAGAACTGCTTGGTGAATTCAACGACGTTCTATTTTCAGATCACCTAGATCATGTCTATGACGTGTTGTTTGAAGAATTCAATATTCAGTAAACCGAAATCAATTCTCACTGACATCAGTGAGCCACACCCGGATTTCGAGCTTTCCAGTTGTCAGTGTGTTGCTGACATCGATCACGATTTTCGAGACATTTTATCACCTGATCCAAAGGTAGAAAATCATGGCCGATACTGCATCCCTACAACGCCTCGACTTTCATAGTCCTCGTCGCCCAGCCAAAGTTGAGTGGCGAGCGTTAGCGAAGTGGCATCAAAGTATTTGTCTGTTGACCACCGAAGCGTGGAACGGATTGATGCCCAATGAAATTACGTTGAAGGCGGGGTCTTTAAATCCAGCGAATTCTCGCACGGCAATTCTTGATTCTCCTGATGAAGCCTACGCTGCCCATTTGTTGATGGGGCCAGATCGCTACCCCGCGCTGGTCGTTTTTCCAACTCGGGTGTTGCACGCTTTGCTTGCTGACATCTTGAATCTGGCTGGCGAGGAATGGCCCGAACTACGTCCGTTTACCCGAGCAGAACTTTCGATCTTGGACGTTCTCATGCAAGGGTTTGCTGCCGCCATTCGAGACGGCATTCCTGGTGCCGAAGCAACGCCATGCGAATATGTGGAACTGTTTGAAAAGCCGGAACGTACGCGACTGTTTGCGAATGTCGCCGAAGTGTTTAGCAGCGAAATCCAAATCACAAGTCGCTTTGGCGATGAAACCCTGCTTTGGTTGTTGCCCAAGAAGGAAACTGAACACCTGCTAGAAAACACTCAGTCTCCAGATGATATCGAAGAACGTCCGATCAACGCGAAGCTGATTCCACTGACTCATAAAGTGCCTACTGAAATCATGATTCGTTTGGGGCGATGCAAATTAACGATGTCTGAAATTTCAAACCTGTCTGAAGGAGACGTTTTAATTTTAGATCAATCGATTAACCGCACACTGACCGGCTACGTAGCGGGAGAACGTAAATGGATGGGGAAACCAGTGCGAGTTGGCCCACGTCAAGGATATGAAGTTGTGGAAGTTGTGCCCGACTAACGCATACGCATCCACAGAATATTCCGTCTCAGACTTTCCAGCATACATTCAGTACCACTTCTGATTCTCAGGAGAATCCAACTCATGGTCACCGACACTCCTCAATCTGACCCAAGTCAAGAATCAACATCCCAGTCAGCCGTGCACCCGGCAGAATTCCCACAGATCACGGAAGCACCTGCGTCTGCAGGGCGAGTTCCGTTGCAGAGATTTTACGATGTGAGTGTGGAAATCTCTGTGGAACTTGGGCGAGTCATCTTGCCGATTGGTGAGCTCCTGCGACTCGGGCCGGGATCCGTTTTGGAACTGGAACGAGCACTCAGCGAACCTGTTGACATTGTTGCTCAAGGAGTCCGACTGGCTCGAGGTGACGTGGTCGTTGTTGAAGATCGCTATGCCGTTCGTATTACAGAAATCGAAGACGCAGATCCTATTGCAGAAGTCACTCAGGCAGCAGGAGCAACGCAGTGACCGGTCGAGGGATTCAGTCAAAAGCCGCATTCATGAACCAGTCAACGGCTGTCGTAGTCGTTGTGTTGGCCAGTCTCATGACGTGTTGCAATGCGGTCAAAGGGACAGACGCAGCTGCCAGTGACGCAGCTGCCAGTG
>CAYTUE010000030.1:13714-23794 GCA_964441085.1 uncultured Planctomycetaceae bacterium | reverse complement strand
GACGCAGCTGCCAGTGACGCAGCTGCCAGTGGCGCAGCTGCCAGTGGCGGTTCGGTCATCAGCTATCAAAGCCAGACTGATCTGTTTCCGGTAGGGCAACGTTCAATTCCATTTCTGATTGAACATTCCGAACCAAGCAAAGCGAATCCACCAGTCTCTGAATCAGCACAACCTGAAACAAGGCCTTTTTTATCACTGATGTCGCTGTCTTCACCTGCGGTCCAGGCAGTTGCAGACAGCGAAGGGAGTCAAGGTGAGCCGCCCGTTCCAGCAAAAGAACTTCAAGCGGTCAACCAACCTTCGATCGCAGATCTTGCTGACACATTGCAGTGGACTATTTTGCTACTCAGTGCAGTGGTTGCGGGAGTGATTGGAGTGCATCGAATGGCAAAACATAAACAGAAACCAAAATTTAGCGAGCGAATGGAGTATCAAGGTTGTTTGCCCATTCGAGGTCAATTTTCCATGCACCTTGTCACGATCGCGAACCGTCAGTTTTTGGTCACGACCGATCGTTCTGGTGTTAAGAACGTGAATTCGCTGAACGATTGGGATCAATTTTCGACTCCCGTTGATCCAACAGCGGACGATCAGTTTCCAGCCCCTTCAATGGAATTGGAACCTGGTCATCATGGATGAAATTTCAACAGTCAATCAAATTCTGCAAAACGAAACGTTGCAGGAACTTTCACCGCAGCTGCGAACAGCAATGTTCTTGGGTGGATTGGCGTTCATTTCGTCCATGCTGGTGACGATGACCGCCTTTACGCGCATCGTGATTGTGCTTTCATTTGTTCGTAGAGCACTTTCAGCCAATGAAATTCCTCCCACTCAAGTCATCATTGGGCTGGCCTTATTTTTGACGTTGTTTGTGATGGGGCCCACCATTGATGCAATTGAAACAAACGCACTGGGCCCCTACCTGCAAGAAGAAATCAATGGAGCTCAAGCTTTGCACCTTGGGTCTCAAGAAATCAAACGCTTTATGTTGAAGCAGACTCGAAAAGACGACCTGCAGCTGTTTTTTGAAATGGCCGGTCAAGAATCTCTGACGGCTCCGATGGACACTCCCTTGCGTCTGCTGGTTCCTGCGTTCGTCATCAGTGAACTCAAGACTGCCTTTATTATGGGGTTTTGTCTTTACCTACCATTCATTCTCGTCGACTTGGTGGTTTCAATTATTTTGATGGCCTTGGGCATGATGATGATGCCTCCTGTGGTCATCAGTACGCCCTGCAAAATTTTACTCTTCATTCTCGTGGACGGCTGGAGCTTAGTTGCTCGAGCACTCAGTGTCAGTTTTAGCTGACTGTGTTGTCTGTCGACTTGATTCAATGATTTTTCAACCGCTCTATTTTTCGCAATAAAGGTAACTGAACGACATGGCCACTTCGAGCTCCAATCTCATGGGCTGGAACCAACGCAGCGAAACGTTTCTTTCGCTGGGGTTGTTGGGCATTGTCGTGATTATGCTAGTGCCTTTACCAACATTCATGTTGGACCTGCTTCTTGCGATCAACTTAAGCGGCGCGATTTTGTTGTTACTGATCACGCTGGGAGTCAAAAAGGCGTTAGACCTTTCTGTTTTTCCATCGCTGCTTTTAGTGATGACGTTGTATCGGCTTTCATTGAATGTCGCTTCGACTCGCCGAATTCTCCTTTCTGCCGATGGTGGAACGCTGGTTGATGCTTTCGGATCTTTTGTCGTTGGCGGAAACCTCGTTGTTGGCTTTGTGATCTTTCTGATCTTGGTCCTGATTCAGTTTATTGTGATCACCAAGGGTTCTGGTCGAGTCGCTGAAGTCTCCGCAAGATTTACATTAGACGCTTTGCCAGGAAAACAGTTGGCCATTGATGCCGACTTAAATGCTGGAGCACTCACAGAAGAAGAAGCTCGAAAGAAGCGAACCGAACTTGGCCAAGAAACTGAATTTTACGGAGCCATGGACGGTGCCAGTAAGTTTGTTCGAGGAGACGCGATTGCTGGCTTGATTATTACAGCCATCAACCTATTAGGCGGTATTATCATCGGCGTCGGGAACGGCCTGAGCCTGATGGAATCCGTGCAAACCTATTCCATTTTGACCATCGGCGATGGACTCGTTTCTCAAGTCCCCGCTTTGGTGATTTCGGTGGCGGCCGGTATCTTGGTCACAAAGATGACATCAGGCGATAGTCTGGGCGGGGAAATTGGAAATCAGATTCTAGAAAACGAGCGCCCTTTGACCATCGGTGTTGGTTTTTGTGTGTTGTTAATTCTGGTGCCAGGGCTTCCCAAGTTTCCATTTATCGCGATTGCTGGTGGCCTGCTGCTGTTGTTAGCTGGCCATCGCCGCACTGCTCAAGCTGCCGCCAAAGCAAAAGAAGAAGAAGGTCCAACACAAAGTGAAGAAGCAAGTGACGAAAACGAAGTCGATCTTCGCAAATTCTTGCTAAAGGATCGAGCAACGATCGAAGTCGGGGCACGCTTGTTTGGTCTGGTAAAACCAACTCAAGCCAAAGGTCTCGCCGAGCGAATTCGAATTCTACGAAGAGAACTCTCGCAACAACGTGGACTTTGGATTCCACCGATTCGTGTTCGTGAAAACTTTGAACTGGATCCGGAATCGTATCAGATCTTCATCGCTGGCCGACCGGTAGGACAATCTCGACTACGACCAGACAAAAAACTGGCCATTCCGCCAGATAACAGCCAAGTGAATCTGCCAGGCGATGAAACTCATGAACCAGCCTTCAATTTGCCTGCTCTCTGGATTGAACCTGCGTTGTCGCACCAAGCGGAATCACATGGCTACACAGTGGTTGACCCTGCAGGAGTCTTGATGACTCATTTGGGCGAACTTTTGAAGCGTCACGGGCACGAACTGATTACTCGTGAAACTCTGAAAAACATGTTGGATCGAGTCAAAGAGTTTGCCCCAACGATTGTTGATGAATTGAAATCTGAATCAATCCGCAATTCTTTACTGCATCAGGTTGTTCGGCAGTTGGCTTCTGATTCTGTTTCGCTGGCCGACTTTTCACTGATTCTGGAAGCGATTGCCAACCATGCTGGTACAAGCAAAACAGCTGACGATTTGACTGATGCGGTGCGGATGGAACTTGGACAAGTGATCTGCCAACGCTTCCAAGACAAAGCGGGTTCACTTCGAGTCATCGGGTTGGACCCCGCGTTGGAAACTTATCTTGTGAATTCAGTTCGAGACGACCGGATTGCTTTGCCTGCGGATACGGTGGAATCACTGGTGAGTTGTTTGGTGGAACAAATGCAGTCATCTGTACGCACTCAACAAGCAGTCGTGTTGATTGTTCATCGTCCTTTAAGACGTCCGTTCAAACGGTTGCTGGCATCAATGCCAAGTCCGTTGGAAGTCATCAGTTACCAAGAAGTACCAGAAACAATTTCAATGTCACCCGTTGGCATTGTGAGTCAGGCTGATGTGAATCTTCCAGAAGAAGCACAACAGCCGCAGGCTGCGTAAACACAATGAATTCCATTTCTTTTCGTACCACTTAATGTATTTGAAGTCAGCATGTCTCAGAAAAATGACAACCAGAATTCCTCTGGAGGGCCCGGTGCGATTGGCATGCTTGCTTGCTGCTTGGTTGTCATGACAGGCTGTTGGATGAAGTTGACTCCTGAAACCATTTTGACTCGAGCGGTTGTTTCAGGAATCGCAATTACGATTCTGTTTCGAATCATTAAGGCTGTCATGCGACAGACGATGATGTCAGATGAATAAAGGATGAACGAATGAGTGATCCATAAAACTAGGTTTTCGAGTCATAAATTGTGTCATAGCAAAGTGACTGACTTTGAAATGACCTGCCGTAACTCGTAGCGAATTGCAACAGCCGTGACAAACACAACTGTTTGGCGGCAACAACCGAAATCAAAGGCGACGTGCAAAGGGATTTTGACCGTCGCCAAACGCCAAAGCATTTTGCCGCGGCCGCCTGATCGGTTTCTATCGGGCAACGATAATGTATGAGGGATAGATGCATGGATGCAGCTGTAAAAGCCTATCAGGCCACCACAAACCAAGCGTCTCGAGACGACTTGATCATCGATCATATCGGTGAGGTCAAGAATATTCTCGGGCGGGTTATGGCTGCTTTGCCGGAATCTGTCGACCGCGACAATCTGGAAGCCGCTGGTTTATTGGGACTGGTTGAAGCCGCCCATCACTTCCGTCCAGAATTGAACGTTCGGTTCTCTGCATTTGCATATCATCGCATCCGCGGTGCGATCCTTGATGAGCTACGTCGAAACTGTCCGCTCAGCCAACGCATGCTGGAACGTTGGAGCACCATCCGCAAGGCAATTGAAACTCACGCTGGATATGCAACGATTGAAGACTTGGCAGAATCGACTCAGCTTTCCGCAAAAGACATCAGCGATTGCATGGAGGCAATCCGTCTGACTCGCCCAGAAGAATGGAACGAAGAATTCGGATTCCGAGTCAACCCGATGCTGTCGGAAATGGAACAAGAAGAAAAACAGCAGCAATTGGAAGAGGCCATCATGATGCTTGATGAACGTGATCGTTCGGTGGTCATCATGTATTACCGCGACGAACTGCGACTTAAGGAAATCGGAGAAGTACTTGATCTGTCTGAATCGCGAGTATCACGAGTTCTCAGTGAAGCGATTCGCAAGATGCGAGTTCAAGTTGGCTCAGACAAGTCAACAAAGCGGGCGTCATGACCTTTCGGCCCAGTCAGCAAGATCTATCAGGAGAAGTACGATGAAATCTGTTATTTCAAGTTCCGGTATTGTTGTTGGAACACGTCCGGTTGTTGTGGGTGGCGAAAGCTGTGCGACTCCTCCTCGCATTTCCGTTCAACGAACGGGAGACACGGTTTCATCAATCGAAATTCGTTGCGGTTGTGGTGAGTTGATTGTGCTGGAATGCCAGTACGAAAATATGACGCAGGCGCCAGTGCCTACAACTTAGTACTTGGCTGATTTTAAACACATTCGATCGTTCACGCATTTCAAAAAGACTTTGTTCATGTTGTTCACTCCGTATCAAATCGCCAGAATTGTTGTCGTGTGCATGATTGCTGTTTTGAGCGGATGCACGGCTGGACCAAGCCTGTCGTTGCCAATTTCATTGTCACTCAACCGATCAAACACCGCAGAAGCCGTGTCTTTGAGACCAGTTGGTCAGAACAGACGAGCGGCCTTTTACCGTCCTGCTCGATCTTCGCAAACGATCGCTGACTGGCCACAACCCAGTGAACAATCGATTGTGTTGCCGCCCCATCAGCCCGCGACGCCGTTTGTGAGTCATCCTGTCTCGCGAGGTGTGCAACAACCAATGGATGGTTTGGATCAAAAAGCGGGTTCATCGCAATATGTGTTTGCTGAGCAACAAAGCCTATCTGATCAGCAAAGTTGGGCAGCCAGTCCACAGCAAGAAATTCGTCAAGTTGCACAGCAACAATACCTTCCTCCTGTTGTCGTGCAATGGGACAACCACCAGCAACCAAGCGGAGGGCACCAGACAGGCAGAACATATGCAACGCCATCAGCCAGCGGACCTAGCTACCCTGTTCCACAGGTCATGGACACACATCCCTGTTTGGAGTGCCAACAAGTTTTTCCACCCAATGCCCTTCCGGACCATACCGTTCAACAATTGGGCGAAGGGTGTGGGGAAGCACCTCCACCTGTTGATGGGAAATTGATTAACGAGCTGGTTCAGCGAATCGAAAAGTTGGAGACAGACTTATCCAGCAGCAACCAATCCATGAAAACCTTAATGACATCGCTGGCTGCGGCTCGAATGGAAATCAGCAGGATGAAAAAGGACGTGGACTTCTGGCAAAACGAAGTTGTGAGGCTGGAACAATCCATGAAGTCACAACATCGATCTGATATCGAATCACTGAATCAAATTTCAAGAGTTTTAGAAACGCTTCTTGTCGAAGAGAAAGAGCCTGCCGTCAAAGACAGTGAGTCTCCTGAATTTGAAATGGCTGTCGACCCATTTGTTCCTGCCTCTCGGTAACAAACAGTATTGCATCTCAGTCATCATCGCAGGCGTCTTTTAGGTAGCAGACATATGGTTCCCCGCAAAAAACAGAAACTTGCTCTTGTTGTTGCCGCTTCGCTCTCCCTATCAGGATGTCAGCATTGGAGCCACTTGGCAGTTCCAAGTCAGAACACGGCGAATCACAGCGATTCATCAGAAGTCATCCAGACAACGGCGACATCAGACGAGCTCAACGCCGTCATTTTTATCCCACCGTTTGTTCGCGTCGTTGGCGAATCTGCTCCACCAGTTAGCTATTCAGAACTTGAACTTCTCACAGTGGAACTGCACAATGAACTTACGTTTCGGGGGGGAGTCAGGCTTGAAAGCTCTGCATTGGTTGCTCGGTCTCCCGCAGAAATCTGCGGTGCCTACTCGTTGCGTGAAGACGAACTTCATCAAGCTCGGATTGATAGTCACGAGAGGAAGCGAGAAGATGGAGCAAAGAGTGATGCCAAACCCATGCCCCACATCAACGCCATATCGGCTCAACAGACTGACGATTTTGGATTAGATGATGAACCTTTGGATCTGGCGGACACGTCGGGAACGAGGTCTTCAGGTGACCTTGACGTGCAAGCGGATTCGAAATTTGAAGTTGCCGTGATTGTCAACGACTTCACTCCTTACCGACCCATGCAGCTCGCTGCGACATTCATCATCCGTGATCTGTCCAGTGGCGAAGAACTTCACCGAATTCAAAGAGTGTGGCGAGGTATCACGCACGAACCAGACTTTGAAGTGGTTCGTAAACAGCTGAATAGTGATCTGAGACATCCGGTGACTCACCAGCGTCTTGAGCATTCCGCTTTGTTTGATATTAGCCCCCGCCATTTGATTAAACGAGCGGCAACCGAAGTTGCCGACTCGCTGTATCAATTCCTTCTGCAGCCACAGTAATTCACTACCGAACGATATTCGTCAGTTCTTCAAGAATTTCATCTGCAATCGTGATGGTTCGAGCATTCGCACTGAAACCACGTTGAGCAATGATCAGCCGAGTGAATTCAACGGCGATATCAACGTTTGAAGCTTCCAGTTGTCCAGCCAAAATACCACCTCGCCCTCCTGAATTGGCGTCTCCCACTTCAACGGTTCCGCTTGCTGGAGTGGCGCTAAAGAAGTTATTGCCTTGGGCAGACAAGCCGTCTTGGTTTTGAAATGTGGCCACTGCGATTTGGGCCAATGAGACTCGACGACCGTTCGTGGCAATCCCTTCAACCACACCAGATTCGTCGACGGTGATCGTATTGATCACTCCCGTTGGTAGGCCATCGTGGAAGGATGTCAGATCTGATTCGCCGCCGATTGAAGTCACACCAGTCAACGAACCAGATTCTCCGAAGTCCACTTCGATTCGTTGAGGTGAATCGGCACCGTTAAATTGAATTTCCAGAGCGGCACCGTTGACACCGGCTCCTTCAACTCGATTAAACGTTCCGTCCGCGTTAAACGTAATGCCCGAAATGACACTGTCGGTTAACGTGCCGACTTCGGGATCAATGGTAGCATTCAGTTCATACGATCCATCTTGCAGTCTTTGCACTGTCAGACCAATAATATGAGCTGTGCCTTGAGTATCGTTTACTGCAAGACTGGAAGAAAACTGCTCTGGTTCTGTACCATTGACTTCAGCAATTAAGGCAAAGGGAGCATTGCCGAGGTCTGCGGCTCCTGTCGATCCAGCTTGAACAGAAAAATCAACTTGGAGCAGCGAACTGCCTGCATTATCAGATTCAATTTGCAGTCTGCCATCGCTTCCTAAACTGGCTGTGGCATCGGGTAGGGCAGCAGACAATTGTGAAACAAAACCGGCAATCGTGGTCGTGTTGTCAACATTCAATACTTGGTTGAGTGGCGTTCCATCATGATTGAATCCGGTAATTGTGATGGCATCGCCAGCTTGGAAGCCATTCGTCACGATGTCAAGATCGTTCAGTAGGTCAGTCGCTGTGACGGCTGCTGCGCCGCTTCCAGTGGTCAGAGGATCTGCACTGGCAAGTAGCTCGGTTTGTTCTGGACTTGCATTAGGAGAAAAATTCCCCTGCAGTGAAACTTCAGACGTGGCCTGACCAGGAACGAGGGCTCCCCGAGGAATCAGAATGTCTCCCGATCCCGGACTTTGAAAACTTGGCCCGTTATCAATCCCCTCGCCAATTGTGCCATGGCGTTGAATACGCAAGCCCGTCGCTGAATCGACGAGGAAACCATCGTTATCGATTCCGAATGCTCCAGCTCGAGTATACAGCGGCCCGTTTTCACTGGCAGCAACAAAGAACCCTGGGCCATCCAATGCAAAGTCGAAATCGGATCCCGTCGTGTTAAGTTCACCTTGGCTATGGTTGACTGAAATCCCAGAGAGCTGGCTACCGTGCCCCAACTGAACAGGGTTCGCACTGCCAACCGTTCCGGGGCTGTTGGAGGTGGCTCCTCCGGCTCCGTTACGAAGGTTTTGGTAGAACACGTCGGAGAATGTTGCAGTCCGAGTCTTGTAGCCTGTGGTATTAAGATTGGCGAGGTTGTTTCCAACAACGTCAATCAATCTCTGATGACTTGTCAGTCCTGAAACACCAGTGAGGAGTGCGTTTGGCATAAGAATGCTCCGAATTAAAAAAGCTGATAAGCGGCAAGAGATTCAGTATCAGTTCATCGGAACCAAACACTGTCGAATCACAGATGTGACGAAACGATCGCTGTCGAGACACGATCTGGAATTTCATCAGGCAGCAGGAAGAGCACCCTGTGGCAGATCGGAAAGTGGTGGAAGAACGGCATCGATGTCATCTAAGCTGAGTTCCAGACCATCGACTTCAAGGATCAGTCTGCCATCACGGGCGCTCACCGAATTAACAGTCCCAACCGCAGGTTCAGTCTGCCCCGGCAAGTTGTATTCGACTTGTTTTCCGGCAAGTTGAGCACCATCAAAAAGAGTCTCAGCACTCAAGATTTCACTAAATTGCAAGTTCAGATTATTGATTCCATCGACAGTAGAAATCTGAGCAAGTTGAGCCGTAATGTCCTCCTGCTGGGTAGGTTCCAGTGGATCTTGGTTTTGAATCTGAGCAACCAGTAGATCCAGAAACTGCTGAAAATTCTGTGTGGGGTCAATAGATGACATGATGATTTCCTTTTCGTTATGGAAAGCAAGACGACGTCACCGATCAGGCAACAAAGTCCAACTTGGTTGATGTTTTGATGTCAGCATTGGTATCAGTACTCGCAGATCCTTCTGTGATTTGACTGCGACCAATTCTAATTTTTTCTGCCTGTATCTTTCGACGATTCTGATCGTGACTGCCTTCTCGGTCTCCCGTGGCGAGGTCGAAGTCCAATGTTTCAAAAATGCCCGCATCGTCGGAATGGGATTGATTTAACTGTTGTAAAGAATCTCGCAGCAACTGCTGAGTCGCTGGGTCTGCTGCCGTCACAGTCACCGTTGTTCCTTGAGCCGTTTTATGTAGCTCCACAAGCAACTTGCCAAGTTCAGGAGGGTCTAACCTGATGCGAAAACGGGAAGAATCACCAGGATCCAAGACCTCGGCCTCACTTAAAGATCGAGCTGCAATTTGCTGAGCGATATCAACAGAATTCTGCTGACGACTGAGCTGGGATTCCGTTAACTGCCCGAGAGGCGTTGATGCTTGTCGTGGTAGCAACTGCTGAAGAAGTTCAAGGTCTGAGTCAACGAGCGGTGAAGTGTCGGCCGGCTGGTTCGTGGCGATGCCTTCGTCTGTGTCTTGCGGAGATACGACTTCAGGATCAACAGAATATTGCTGCCCACTTGGTTGCGCACCCAAGTCTGTGAGCGCGTCATTTGCATCTGTTGACACATTGACATCAACGCCAAGGTGCTGTTGATTTGTAATCTCTACAGTGACGCCGTCTGCTTGCTGAAGAACAGATGAACCACGATCCGTAACCTGATCTTGCAAACTTCGCTGGGGTTGAACCAAATGGCGTTCCGTCGCTTGATCGTTCACACTTTGATCGATCACAGCCTGATTGCCGACTGTTTGGTCGCCAACTGTTTGGTCGCCAA
>CAYTUE010000030.1:0-13614 GCA_964441085.1 uncultured Planctomycetaceae bacterium | reverse complement strand
GCCTGACGACTCGCTTGACGATTTCGGTCAGAACGTATGCCAAGTTCTGTTTTCAGTGAATGACGTAAGTCCTGTAGAGATTCTGCTTCTGCTGCACGCTGAACACCTGAACTGTTGGCCTGACTTTGTTGCTGTCGAGCATCATCGCGAATGCCGTTTGGATTCACGCCCTCGATGTCTGTCTGGTTTTTGCGGCTGAATTCACCATCATCAGCATGGGCACCAGCGTCTTCTTCAGTCACCGTTTGAGGAGTGAAAACAGTGGGCTGCGAAGTCACACTGGTCAGCACAAGATTGCCATTGTCTTGTTCAATAATGGGTTGAGCGATGGCAATCTGAAGTTCGTCAGGTTCGTTATCGCCGTTCACAACAGCATTGTTTTGTTCTTCGATGCTCTGCGTGTCGAGTGCTTGAACACGGGAACTTTGCTGATCTTCAAAGCGTCTTGATGCTGGTTGACGATTAGAACTGCTTGACTGTTCCAGCACCTGTGAAAAAGTGGACGTCTGGTTTGGTGTGGATTCCGAAAGTGTCTGAACCGCTTGTGTATCATCAGCTTGCTGGGTTGCAGTACTGAAAATTCCAAGCAGAGCATTACTTGGAGAAGCGTTGATTGAAGGGACGAATGACACGCTCAACGCTCCTGATTTGATGGTGAAAATATGTCGTGTTTCGATTCGCAAGACCGTTAAATTGAACATCAACTTGTCAGTGACGACGACTGCAACTGGACTCACAGTCAATGATCAAGAAAACAGACTTGCTAACTTGCTAGGAATTTTCGGACACCTTTTCAAAATCAAAGAGCGGGAATTCAACCAATCCAAGAGTGAGTTCCTGTTGAAGGAATGTCCCGCAAAACGAGTCAGAAACGCGCAGTTTGCAGGCAACAAAAATCAGTCTGGCAAGTTGTGCTGATGTACGGTGGCAGACCTTTTTGACTAGGAAAGGGCTGCGGTGTGGAATCGATAACATGACCGTTTGTGATGGCGGATATGTCACACCTGTATCCGCCGCATTAAGTCTTTTAATCAGCGGATTTCGCTGGTTGCTGCTCATGTCAACTGTTTCGAGGCATCAACAATACGAATGCTCACCAGCGCATTCTTTCAGATCGAACGGAACGAGCGAAGCTGTCGGGCAATCAGGCCATGGTGGCTGACTGGTTGGTTGCCTGAAGTTTCAAATACGAGTTATGCCGATTCACTTTGATAAGCTTTGTGCGCGACAACATGTTTCTGAGACTGCTCTAATTTCAAACCGAGTTGTGACTGACTGGAAGTCATGTTTGTTTCTGCCGTGTTGAGTCTTTCGATCAACCGCTTCAATAAGTCCGTTTGTCTGGTTAAAATTTCTTGGAGTTCTTGACTTGGACTTTGACCGGAATCATGCCATCGTTGACGCAAGGGAGCGAGCTGCTGTTCACAGGCAGTAATAATTTTCATCGACGGTTGTAACCGTTGGGAAATCTTCAAGTGTTCAGACACCGAAAGTGGATTCACAGCTTCAGCGGCTGATGCTTCGTCAAGGATCGAAAGGGCCTCACGGTAGGGAGCATCGATTCGTCGGAGTGCGATGAGCAGTTGTTTTTCAATTTGCTGATTTAAGGACATCGATTTCCTTTCTCCAGTTGGCAACGGTCGTTTGAACTTTTTCCACCTTTTGTTCGAGATCAGACTTTTCGTCGATATGGACGAGCCACCAACGAGCGGCCTTCGAAACCCAAGTAGAAGACGAACGCTGCAAGACCGACCGATAATGGCCTTCGGCTTCATCTCTGTTTCCTAATTTGCGATAGCAGCTGGCCGCGAGGTAGTCATGCCATTGACGATCTTCGATGCTGAGAGGACGGAGTTTCACGGCTTCCAGAATTTTGAGACACTCACGAAACTGATTCGTGGCATACAAACTGGTGGCCAATGCTAATCGGTCAATTGGACCATCAACGAAACTAGAAACCGATGCGGTTCGGACAGAAGAATCTTTCATGGAATTTGCCATGGATGGATCTTTTTCCAGTGGCACCGTGGCAACCGTATTTGCGTCAGCGGTTGTGCTCGATTGATCCTCTGGTGGAGAGGGAATGTCTGGTGGAGAGGGAACATCTGGAGTGACTGGAGGCGGCGGTAACCAATAGATTTCATCTGATTCAAAAACCGGCGGTATGGGTGGCCGCATTTCAGTCTGATGGTTTGCTCCCATTGAATTGGGCGTCTGTTTGGGCTCTTGAGAATGACTGTCTAATGGCAGCTCTGGCTTTTGAAACTGGCTGTCATGTCTTTTGCGTGCTTGTGCCTGCCGTGCATTCCATTGACGAGCAATTTCCGCGGCCGTGTTTTCGAGTCGATTGATGCTGTCTTGTTTTTCTGCCTGGAGCTTCAGAGCTTCATCATCGACTGAGCGCGGTTTGCTGCGGTTGCGATTTGCACGATGTGGTTTCCTCTGCCCAATGTCATCGCGTGCTTGGTTTCCCGCAGATTGAAAGGCAACCAACGTTGGAGATTGCAGCGCACTGATCCATAGCACCAAACAGGCACAGACGACATGTCGAGAAGATTTTGATGGCATTAACATTGAACAGACGTTGGTCATTATTGAATTTGTCCTGCCGTGGTGGGCTGGTTTACTATTGACGATTGATTGCCTTTCGACGAACCAGCACTCAATTCGGTGGGATTGGCGTCAACAATTCCTGACAGACTTCGAATGGCTTGGGCATGATTTCCAAGCGACTGATGTGTTTTTCCCAGCAGGCGAAGATTTGCTCGGCGGATAGCGGCTTCAGGTTCGCTGCCAATTAATTCCGCTGGAAGTTGATCCAGCTGATTTTGAATTGCGGCGCAGAGCTTGAGACACTCGGTATACATCCCGTCACGAAAAGCATGCTCGGCGGATGAAAATTGCGACTTGAGCTTTACCAAAGCGGGCACAGTCGCCACTGACTTTCGACGATCTTCGGCACTGAAGATCTGAGACCGATGGTCACCCTTCAGCCATTGATCAACTGATGATTCGCCAGCTAAAACCAATTGCATTCGATCCTGTAAAGGAAACTTGGGACGTTTCGCCACAGCCGCCTGAAAAATTTCCTTCTGAAAATCCAGCATTCCAATGGCCCCATAACCTGCTCCCACCAGAAAGGAATTATGTTCGCCGAACATCTGATCCAATTTCAGAGGTGATAAAGAGGACAACAACTTGGTGCCTTCTCGGCCTCTCTGCATTCCTCGGCTCCCCCAAAATCGAGCAAGACTGGATAACATGGCGGCCTGTTTTCGAAGATGTTGTCGTTCGCGCGACACAGAATTTTTCGCATCAACGAGCGCTTCGAATGATTCTCGATGTCTTTCAAGCACGGAATTTGCGGCATCCATTTGACCATGCATCAAATACGCTGCAGATAGTAAAACGGCAGCGTCTGCTTCTTGTTCGCTGCCTGTGGCAAAAGCAATGGCTCGAGCCAAAGGAGTCACAGCATCTCGTGGCAGATCATTTTCCATCAAAATTCGGCCGATGTACATGTACGCGGCTGCGTCAATTTCTGGTCCGGCGATTTGGTCAACCGTTCGATAGAATTCCTTGAGCGCTTCATCTCGATTGTCAGTGGCGAGATTGGCCTTGCCAAGGTTGAAGCGTGCGGCTGCTCGAACATTTGAACTTGGATACTGTTCCATCGATGTGCGAAAGTATCGAATCGCACGTTCGACTTGTCCCAATTCTGCGTAGGTAACGCCCAAGTACAAAAAAGACAACGATGCTTCAGAATGTTCAGGAGCCATGTGGACGGCCAACTGCAAGAATCGTTGAGCCCTTCGAAACCGTTCTGTTTTCTTTCGAGAAGCAGATTGGCTGTTCGATAGTTCAACTAATAAAACTCCATCTTCTAAAGACCATTCGATGAGCAATGGCATGCAAAGAGAATCAAGAAAGACATCTAATGGAAATTCACGGCAAGCAATCGGAGAACTACGTTCTGACAGAAATTCAATCACATCTCGATCGGCTTTCAACTGCAACTTTGCTTCCTTGGCGATGGATTGCATGACGGCCATCACGGACACAGAAGGATGTTGGCAATTCACATAGATGCCGTCTGCCGATCCAGTCAGCCTGCGTACGGTGAGTTCGGGCTTTGGTTTTGCAATCTGGGTGGTATCCGCTGATGCAACATTCCAGTTTTTCATTAACTCCGTGGGACTGCGATGCGAACGTGGAATCACCCAGCCATTGGCATGAAGCAGTGAAGCCTGAGTCGAATCGGGAGTCAGACAAGATGCAAGGGCGTGCATCAGCTCTCCACGCAGGGAAGTCGCCATAAATTGTTCACGCTGCACAAGCAATCGAGACAGCATCGCGGCGGCTAAATCATGTCTTCCTTGATCAACAAGGACTCGTGCTGCAGACAGCGATGCCGCATCTGAAAGCCCAGGCGATAAAGGGCTTTTCATTGCCATTCGATAGTACTTCAATGATTCTTTTGGACGGGCTAACAGCTCAGTACACAAAGCCATGCGAAGTTCTATCTGCACTTTCAACAGACTGGTTGCATTTGCATGAGCGTCCTGAAGCAGTTCCAATGCGAACGGATAGTTCCCACCAGAAATCAAACGATCAATTTCAGTGAGACTAAACCTCATTGGCGTTGGCTGCTGATTGGCATCGGCTTCTGCTTGATTGCCTTGAACTAAGCGAATCGTTCCCTTGGCATCCCATTGTTCTTCAGCAGCACCTAGGATTTGCGCCACAGACTGACTTTCTGCGGTGGCCGAAACATTCGGCTGCCAGTGTTTCACATGCTGAATGTTTGCATGAGCTTCACCAGATTGAGTGTCTGATGCGACGGTTGAAGATGCTTGCTTGAGCCCTCCGAATGGTATTTTTTGAAGAAGCGTCTCCAAATCTTGTTCAGCAGATATTGTGCGAATCGGCAGATCCTGCTGCATATCAGAAACTTCACCTTCTGTTTTTTGCTGCTGCTGTTCGTCATCAAGAGCAACCAGAGTTGCTGTTAAGCCGGCGAGAAAAACAGGCAGAATAGCCCCAAAACCCAGCAAAAGACGAAGTCTTGCGAGCGGATGGCTGGGGCGTTGTTCAGTTTGATAATAAGAATCAGGCACAAGGCAGCTCTGTGAAGCAACTGGCTATGGAATCGTCATAACCGTCAAAGTCAACGTACATGACAAGCTCATCGTCGGAACAGAAACAATGAGTTGAAGAAAAAGGGGGCAAGTTTCCGGGGGATCAATCGATGAAGTGTTTGTCCTCAAACGAGACAGGAGAGAACGATGCTGATTCGAAAAATTGACGTCCAGCCTCACATCATTGGTGAACCCAACGGTCGAAAGCTAACGGCTGCCAAAGCCCCGCAAGGCAACGCACCCGTCACCGGAAGTTCCAAGAATGATTTGACTTCTTCAATTGAAAATGCTGGTGCTTTACAAGGCCAGTTAAAGGCAATTCCAGAAGTCCGTGCAGACAAAGTTTTGGAAGCAACGTCTCGCCTCGCGGCGGGTGAGTACAACACCAGCTCGGCTGCAGCACAGACCGCCGCCGCCATTCTTCAACAGTCCTGATCTTAAACACCCCCTTTAGCGTTGAGTCACGGAATTGCACGGAAGCGATGCCCATCAGTGTCAGGAAGACACCTGATGAAACGCCATCACCACAGAAAGTTATTTCATGAGTTTCTCTATCGCAAACAATGTTTCTTCCCTGAACGCTCGTAACAACTTGCAACGTTCTCAAAGAGCACTCGGTCAATCGGTTGAACGATTGTCATCTGGATTCCAAGTGAACCGAGGAGCTGACGGACCTGCTGCTTTGGTGATTTCAGAAAAACAACGAGCCCAAATTTCAGGTTTACGTCAGGCGATTGAAAACAGCGACAAGGCTGTCTCACTGGTTCAAACAGCGGAAGGTGCTTTGGGCGAAATTAACAGCCTCTTGGTTCGAGTTCGAAGCCTTGCATTGGATTCTGCCAATGCTGGTTTCAACGATGACGATTCTTTGGCAGCAAACCAAGCTGAAATTGCCAACGCATTGGACACGATTGATCGGATTGCTGCGAACACTCAATTCGGCGATCGAAACATTTTAGATGGTTCAGCTGGTATCGCTGGAACAGCCAATGACACCGATGTCACTGTTCTGAGTGGCGGTCAAGCTGCAAGCGGAAGCTTTGCCATTGAAGTCACAACTGCTGGCGAACGAGCCAATGTGACAGCTGGTACAGCTCAGACAGGGCCTTTGGCGGCTGATGAAGTGTTGACCGTAAATGATGTTTCGATCACTCTAGCGACTGGCCTTACTCAAGCTCAGGTTGTTGCTCGAATCAACGAATTCTCATCTCAAACCGGCGTTGTTGCAGACATTGATTCTGGGGCAACTCGTCTTCGAAGCGAAGCGTTCGGTGCTAATGCCGATATTTCCGCTGTATCAAATGTTGCCGCTGCTGCCACAAGTTCAGGAATTGGCACGACTCAGTTAACCGATGATGGCGTTGATGTTGTTGGAACAATTGATGGTTTGGCAGCAACTGGTGTTGGTAACACACTGACAGCAGCTGACGGGGCTGCTCGTGGTCTTACTGTCGCGATTGGTGAAGATGCAGCTGCTCTGACCTCAACCGCCACAGGTGCTCAAGGTGATGTGAACGTTGTCAATAACTCACTGATCTTCCAGATTGGTGCGAACCAAAACCAGACAGCAAGTATTGCTGTTAACTCAGTGACTTCAAGTGCTTTAGGCTTAGGAGAAGTTGGAAACCAGTTCACCAGCTTGGCTGACATTCAAGTGACATCAGCTTCAGGAGCTCAGGATGCCATCGGTATCATCGATTCTGCGATCAATGACATCACGACTCTTCGAGGTGACTTGGGAGCGTTCCAACAGAACACACTGACTTCAACAGCGAATAACCTGCGAACGACTTTGGAAAATACAATTAACGCAGAATCGGTCATTCGTGACACCGATTTCGCAGAAGAAATTTCTAACTTCACGAATCAGCAGGTCCTTGTTCAGGCAGGAACATCTGTCTTGGGTAACGCCAACCAGTTGACTCAGGGAATTCTATCATTGCTGCAGTAAACCAAATCTGAGTGTACTGATTTACCGTCACTCACGAGAGGGGGCACAGCTCATTCTGTCTTAACCGCAATCATTGCCTCATCAAGACACAACGAGCCGTGCCCCCTCTCTCTTTATCTATGACATTTCCCCCCTCACCATCCCGGAGTCTTAGCTGATGTCGTCAGTCACAATCGATGGCCTGAATTCAGGAATTGACACCGCCAACATCATCGAAGGACTGTTGGAAATCCAACAGGCTCAGCTTGATCGAACAGAGCTTCGACGTCAGGATATTTTGGGCCAACAAGCCGCCTTTCAGAGCTTTGAAGCGCAGCTGATTGCTTTTCGCAGCACCACGTCTAGCCTCGCGAGCACTCGAAACAACGTCTTTGAATCAAACACGGTGATCGTCAGCAATCCAGATGCTCTTATTGTGTCAGCAGGCACAGATGCAACGCCTGGAAATTTCGAACTGACGATCGATAGCTTTGCCCGAGCGAACCAAGTGGCATCCCAAGGGTTTGCATCTGACACAACAGAAATTTCTCAGGGAACATTTACTCTTCAGCAAGGTGATCGTCCCGCAGTGGAAATCACGATTGATGATTCTAACAACACCATCCAAGGGCTTGCAGACGCGATCAATTTGGCAGGTAGCGATGTTCAAGCCACGTTGATCGATGACGGCAGCAGTGGAGATTCTTTTCGGTTATTGCTGACGTCATCTGATACAGGAGAAAATAACGCGATCACGCTGACCAATTCCTTGGCACCAGCAAGCGGTGATGCGGTTCGGCCCACGTTTGATTTGGCCAACCCTGTTCAAGCGGCCCAGAATGCTGCCGTGCGATTAGGAAGCGGCCCTGGAGCAATCACGATTGAAAGTAGTACCAATCAGCTGGACAACGTGATCCCCGGAGTATCACTCGATATTCTGCAAGCAGACCCGAACGAAACGATTACGCTACAGATTCAACCAGACACCGAAAGTGCGGTCGAAGCGGTTCAAAGTTTTGTTGATTCGTACAACTCATTGACAAATTTCATCAACGATCAAACTCGTTTTGTCTCTGAAACAGAACAAGCCGGATTGTTACTTGGAAACCGGTCTGTCATTCAAATTCAAAACCAGCTGCAGGCTGCTCTGCAACAGGTGGTTCCAGACCTTGATTCTAACATCAACCGTATTTCCACCATTGGAATTGATTTCACCAACCAAGGAACTTTAACCTTCAATAGCGCCGATCTTGTCAGTGTGCTGAATGGCGAAGTCGAAGGAGCATCTGCGGCTGACGTTCAACGGCTGTTTACTCTTGATGGAATCAGTTCGAACTCTGGAGTCGAATTTCTTTTGGGAAGCAGTCGGACTCAAGTGCCTGATTCCCCCATTCAAGTTGATATTACTCAAGCCGCAGAACAGGCTTCCATCACCGCAGCCAGCTCTTTATCGGGCAGCACGCTTATTGACAACACGAACAGTGAGCTGCTGTTAACACTGGATGGCTTGTCACTTTCGGTCAACCTGTCAGCCGGAACATACAACGATCAAGATTTCGCATCAGAATTGCAATCGGTGATTAACTCGGTCCCATCACTGTCGGGGCGAAGTATTCTCGTCGGTCTACAAAGTGACGGTGGTGGCGGCAATCAACTGACGCTCACCTCACAAACGTTCGGCGAAGCTTCCGACGTTGCAGTCACCGGTGGGTCAGCTCTTGCTGCACTCGGATTAAGCGGCAATGAAAGTGACGTAGGAGTTGACGTGGACGGAGTTTTTCGGATCAACGGAATTGTCGAACAGGCAACCGGCCGAGGACGCGTTCTTACCGGTAACCGAGACAACCCATTCACCGACGATCTTCAGGTGCTTGTGACACTTGGCCCCGATCAAGTGGATTCTGGTATTGAAAGTGAGCTAACTTTGACTCGAGGTGTCGCATCGACACTCGGTCAATTGATCGGCCAATTTCAGGATACCGAATCTGGCTTACTGCAAACTGCCAATGATCGGTTCAGTCAATTGGTCGAGGATATTGATAGCGAAATTGAAAGCCAAGAAGAAACGTTTTCGCAGCAAGAACAAGAGCTTCGAGAACAGTTTGTCGCTTTGGAAACAGCACTAGGTGAACTGCAGGCGACTCAATCATTTCTGACTCAACAGTTCGCCCAACTAAGCAATCTGAATGAAAACTAACGGCAGTGGATCGCACATTTGATTTTCATCAAACAATGACCTGAAGCCATTGCAAGCCAAAAGCAATGACACGAAATCCGCCTTCCCTATTAATTTGACCGCCAAGGATAGCCATCAAATGAACCACGTCCACAACGCCTACCGCCAGTCTCGTAATACCAGCCTGACTCGAGTTGACATGCTGATCAAGCTCTATAACAAAACCATTTCAACCATTGAAAAGGCTCAGCAAGCATCCGCAGCTGGCGATGTAGCTGCAATGGAAGATCACAAGCTGATGGCTTATCGATGCATCATTGCTTTACTGGATGGAATCAAACCAGAACATGACGAAGTGTCAGCAAATACACATCGCATTTGCCTGTATGCCATCAATCAAGTCTGGGAAGGTTCTACGACCAACTTCATCAACGCAGTGAAGGTTCTGCTTCCCATTCGAGACGCGTTTGTTGCCATTCGAGACGAAGCTGTGGAGATGGAACTGAAGGGCGAAATTCCCGCATTGGATTTGGAAACGACAATGCCCGTTCATGTTTGCAATTAGCATTTCAGCAACCATCCGATTTGCACGAAGCAAATGAAATGCATCAAGCAAACTGCACTACGAAAAGTTGATGTTGGTAACCACATCATGCAGGTTCAGTAGTTCGTCCATGAAGCGTGGCTGAATTGCCCGCAGCTCGTCTGCGTTATTGTCCCGACTGATGTTTTCAAGCTCATCACAGAGACTGTGCAAGTTTGCCGCGCCGAAGATTCGAGCCGGAGACTTCAATGAATGAGCTTCACGAAGTACTGTTTGGAAGTCTTGAGTTTCAAACGCAAGCTGAAATCGATTCAAAAGCGATTTGTAGTCGCGTTGAAAAAGAGCAACCAAGCTTTGCGCCGATTCAATGTCCTGTCCAACGGTGTCCATCAACACCAAGCCGCTTGCCATCGAAGCAGATGAAGACGAATTCGGCTTGCTGGAATTGTGTGTGACCGAATCGGTTTGCTGTTCGGATCCTGCTGAGCCAATCGTATGCAAACATTCTTGAAGCTGGTTGGGACGCAATGGCTTCGTTAAAAGTCCGTCTGCACCCGCTTCCAAACAGGCCGTCTTGATCTGGCTGCTGGAATCAGCTGTCAACGCCCAGATCACTAACTTTTTGTTGGCAAATTGTTTGGATTCGTTTTCCAATGCGCGAATTCTTTGTATCGCACTGACTCCGTCCATCACAGGAAGCTGCAGGTCCATAAAGACAACGTCAAAGGATTGATCTCGACACGCATCGATCGCCTGAAGCCCTGTTTCGGCAACAGAAACTTCGTGCCCTTCCGCTTGTAACAAACGAACAGTCATCGTCTGTACGAGCACATGATCTTCAGCCAGCAAGATTTTCAACGCCGATCGTCTCCTATCCGATTCTCAGCTCATCCAACACGACCGCGCGACACGCACTGTTCTTTGCCAAAAAACATGGCGAGCCGCCAAGCCTCTTTTTTAATGCAATTGCATCTTTTCCAATCCCCTGTCACTGCATTTGGAACAGAAGCCTTACGAAACAAGATGGGCATTTCCCTGCTTCTTTGTTTGCCATAGAACCATGTTCCATGGCAAATCACAGCTTTAGCTTTCGCTTTGGTTTTCTTCAGCCTTCGGTGCAGCTGACACATTGGTCGATTGACTCCGAATTTCAGCCAGTGGACTGCTTGGTTCTGTCGCTTTTACGGAACTCTGCTTAACGGAATCAGGTTTTCCCTGTTCCGTCTTAGCAGATTCCGTCTTGGTTGGAGCAGGTTTTCGTTGCTTGCGAACTGGCGAAACAGGCTTTGCTTCGGGCTGATCAGTCAGTGTTAAAAATTCGGGAGCAATGTCGTACCAGCTGTCATCCTTATCGCCGAAAAATTCCACCAAGGCATGACAGTTCATATTTACTGTTCGAACCTGCCCCACAGAATTTGCAAACCGCTGATGCTCTGGGGCAGTGGATGTGACTTGAACCCACTGATCTGTCAGCTGTTTTTTTAGCTCTTCGGCACGTTCGATCGACATGAGATTTCACCTCCCCGAATTGATTTTTACGCAGAACCCATTGTCACCAAAAGCCGACTGAAACGCCTTCCGTGCCTATTCGTCCATGACATCAACGTATTTGTACCAGTTGCTGAATGTTTCCACTGGCTTGAAATACTTGAGTCGAGAGTGCACAACATAATTACGTGTTCGAGCCATGGAACCAGCATAAGGGCAGTCTTCAAGCAGCATGCCAATCATTTGATCAATGATCTTGTCCCGCGCGTCAGAAGAAGGCATTTCAGCAATCTGTTCATAAAGTTTGTCGTATTCCGCATTCTTGTAGTTGAAGTGATTGTTACCTGGAGATTCATTGGGGCCATAAAAAACGGACAAGTTGTTTTCCGCATCGGGGTAATCTGACCCCCACGCGAATGAAAACATCTGGCCATTTTTGTCATCCAACTTTTGAATCAACGTCGAAAAATCTAACAACACGACCTTCAAATCGATGCCAATCGCTGAAAGTTGGCGAGTAATCATTTCTGACTGTTGTTTTCCATTTTGAGCACCTGATGTGTAGTACTCGATTCGAGGCAATCCTTTGCCTTCTGGATAGCCCGCTTTTACCATCAGTTCTCGAGCACGCTCAAGATCTAGGCCACGTTTTGAATTTGGATGAACGCCCCCTTCTGGATACCCTTCGATTCCGGAAGGAACTGGCCCGTCATAAACCAAGCATTGCCCTGAATAGAACGTTTCGTTTTGCTCGTCCCAATCCAATGCCAAACTAATCGCCTGACGCAAGGCTCTCTTTTCTTCCGTGTAACCCCCAACAACGGAATCTTCCATATTGAAGCCACGGAAGATGAAGTCAAGCAAAGGCACAGGAGCAGCAGTGAGTCCCTTCTTCTTGGCTGCCGGGAGCATCTTTCGAGTGCGTTTGCTGAATATTTCTTCGTAATATGGGTCAGGCAACTGACAGTAGTCTAAGTTGCCTTTACTGAACTTTAGCCACAAAGGTTGATCTTGCTGGATGAACTCCAGCTGAACTTCATCCAAAAACGGTAGCCGCTTTCCCTCAACATCTGCGACTCCGAGATCGGCATCTTCTGGCATTGCTTCTGAAGGAAAGAAGCATTGATGATAATTCGGGTTGCGCCGAAAAGTCATCTTCACACCCTGTTGCCAGTCTTCTTCTTTTAAAATGAAAGGCCCCGTACCAACCGGATGCAGGCCAAATTTCTGACCATATTTTTCGACCGCCTCACGAGGCACGACAGCCATTTGAAACATAGCAAGTGTCCATTGAAAACGAGTTGCCGCTTTCTTCAGTACGACTTCAAACTCTAAGTCATTCAGTACCTTCAGCCCGGGCACTTCAACTGAATAGTCAAAGGTGCCATCCGCTTCTTGAGTGGCCTTGTATTCATCAAAGCCTTGAATTGTATTTTCAACCAGCCAGAAAACTTTGGACTTGGCCGAAATATCAGCCATTCGCTTCCAGCTGTAAATCACATCAGACGCGACAAGTTCTCTCCCCTTGCCATCAGGAAAGCACGGATCATCATGAAAGAACACACCCTTCTTCAGCTTGAACTTCCAAGTCAAACCATCATCTGAAACCACAGGCATTTCGCTTAGCAGCAATGGTTCAAGTTCAAAAGGTCGCTTCAAGTATTTGTATTGCAGGAGAGTCTCAAACACTTGGCTGGCACATTCGTTTTCATACGTCGTTGACCCTCGAATCGGATCGATGGACTTTGGGCCGTCAGCTCGAAGTGAAAACTTTGCCTTCTTGAGTCCTTTCTTTTCTCCACTCGTACTTGATTCGTTCGTCGGCTTAGAACAACCGGGCATGAAAATAAAAAGTACCGCAAGCATCAAAAACATGCGGCAGTTCAAACAAGATTTCAACGTCTTGTGCAACATCCTGAATTCTCTTCCTGTCAGAAAACATCTCATGAATCAACTTCAGCTTCTCTCGCAGGGTAGCTTTCTCTCGTCGTGATCGCAAACTTCAGAAGCATCCTGCACGTTATGCGAAAAAAGCGAACCGATTTTGTGGTGACAATTGACCATCCGCACCAAACAACGATTTGGAATCAGGTGACAATCAAGCCCCACGCTTTCAATCGCCCAGTCAAATTGTCAGCGAGTATTTCTAACGAACTCAAGATGTCAGTCGCTGATGCAATCTGCGGCGACCGAATGATTTTCCATCCAGCAACCTTGATTGGGTTCGGTAACCGAGAGCATTGCATGGCCGACCATAAAAGACACAAACAGGAATCGAAATTCGCAGCCTCATTTCGCAGTCGATTTTCGTGTGATTTGTGTCTTTCGTGTTTTTCGT
>CAYTUE010000029.1:31555-38115 GCA_964441085.1 uncultured Planctomycetaceae bacterium | reverse complement strand
GAGACGCGCATTCACCCTCATCGAATTACTAGTCGTCATCGCGATTATTGCCATCTTGGTTGCCTTGCTGCTTCCCGCCGTCCAACAGGCAAGAGAAGCCGCGCGCCGGACCAGCTGCAAAAATAATCTCAAGCAGATTGGTCTCGCACTCCACAACTATCACGATGTGCATTTTAGGCTGCCTCCAGCGTTTATCGTTCGAGCTGGAGCCACCATGGCTCCGCGATTCTTCGACCGTGAACTTCACACAGGCACTTGGACAATTCAGATTCTTCCATTCATGGACCAAGGTCCGCTGTTTCGCAACTTTAACGCAAACGAAGGAATTGGTTCTGCAGCAAACCAAGCAGTCATTAGTACGGAACTGAGCGCCTTCAAGTGTCCTAGCGATCCTTTTTCAGACACACCATTCGCCGCAGATAGTTCAGCAGGATCTCAGGGGGCCGGCGTCGGCGCACGCTACGATGGCTTAGTTGGAGGCCGCGGATGCTATGGGATTAACGTGAACCCTGGCTCCGCAGTTCCAGGTGCAACACCAACATTGTCCAATGAACGCTTAGATGATCGGACGATCTCTCGTGGTATCGCAGGAGCAAATATCTCTTTCAGATTTCGAGACATCACTGATGGAACATCGAACACAATTGCCGTCGACGAGATTCGTGCGGGAGTGAATTCGGCACAGGATGCTCGAGGCGTGTGGGGCATGCCAACAGTCGGTTCAAGTCTTGCGGTATGGCAGGCAGCCGGTGATGCGTTCGCCCCGAATGCCTGTGATCCTCAAGCAGATGACCTCGAATATATCGACCCCAATAATGACATTTGCATGGGGGGGCACGAAGACTGGGATCTTGGAAACTTACAGGTTCCTGCTCGCAGTTTGCACACAGGCGGTGTCCAAGTCACACTTTGCGATGGCTCTGTGCGGTTCGTCAGCGAAAATATCGACACAGGAGTTTGGCATGCCAGTCACACCAAGGCAGGCGGAGAAATCTCAACGGTCTCTCAGCAGTAATCGCGCTAAACACACTTGAGCGAGCAGTCGTGATTTACAATGAATGTTGCCGTTCCTTCGAAAGGGGAACAGCAACCAAACAAGCACTGATGTTCATTCATCTCAGTCCATCTGTCACAGATGGTTAAGTTTGGGCCGTTCGAATTGTTCGAACGGCTTTTTCTTTTCTGACTCGCTCAGAGCGCATCCGATTGTTTCGCTGAAAGATCGCCGTGACCGTGCTGATTGGGGCAGTTTTTTTGCGGTCATGCGAACTCGGATCTTACGCTCACTCCGCACGGGATGGGCATCATCGATTTCCAGAACGATCTTCTTGATGTTTTCTCCCGTTTGCACTGGACTGCTTGCGCGGAGTTCGTGATTGATCGAGTGTTGCATCGTCCCCGCCTGTGCGATGACGTTCTCGCCATTGCTCCCTGATCTTCCGTTATCTTCCGCGAAATCCCGAACCAGCGATGCAGGGCCGCAAAGTTGGTGTTTGGTTGACTTGTTCTGTTGAAAGGACAGTTGGTGAGAAGATTTCTTCAACCGAATGCCAGAATCAGAAGGATGTGTGGCCTGCAATCAGATTTATGGTTTGAATCCTGTCTAAACTAGGTAACGGGGCAGTCAGGCGATTTTCAGTCGAAGGAGCGGGAGTCATTCAGCAGTGAAGACACTGTGCAAAATTAAAACCTCATCCAAAAAGGATGCTCGTAAATTGGCACTGCTGATTTTCGATCCTTCTCATCTTTGTAAAAAGTGTGGCCGAGCATCCAATAATAAAAAGCGGCTGTGCAAACCCAAAAAACTGCCGCAGCCAAATCCGTGTGGAGATTGTAAAGCTTGCCCGTCTCATGTGGAAAATTGACCTGCAATCAATGGGTCTGTTTGTGAGCAGAGAATCCGGCTTCGACTGGTGAAAATCAGTCATGATTGAAGACGGAGTAGGAAATCACTGTTTTAACGGGATTTTCGAGAAGATTCTTGTCGGGTTGGCGAATGACATCAGGGCATCCTGCAGTGAGCCCTTGAGACACGATCTGACGATTTCACTCACTTATTGGGCGTTTTTTCACGTCTGGAGACACGTTCTTTTCGTTGACGCCAAAATCCGAGCGAAAAACGGTGTTCGAATCGGTCAGAAGTCGATATTTTGAAAAGGACCGTACTCCCGTAGTCTTGTCAGTCCTGATGGGGACATTTTGCAGGGGACTGTTCGATCCAATCTCTTCTGAAGTGTTGATGACTTCAGATTGAAGTTTTTCGAATGCCAATTCATAGCTGGCCTTTGATTTAAAGGTGAATCATGATTCAGGAAACGTTGCAAGCTGTTCGTCGACGGTTGAAGTTGGTGATGTTGCTTCGAGGCGCCGGAGCTGGTTTGTTAATTGGCGCGGGATCTGCCTTGGTTTACGCGGGAGTCCGATTCGCCTTCGCCACTGATTTGCCGTGGCAAGTGGCTCCAGGTTTACTGGCAACTGGAACGCTGGCCGGTTTGTTAGTTTCGCTTTGCCGGCCAGCACGAACAGAACTGGCTGCAAAAGTGGTCGACGAAACGTATGCCCTCAAAGATAGCAGCTTAACGGCCTTGCAGTTTGCGACTCAACAGGACAGCGATCCATTAAGACGATTGCAAGTGCAGCAGGCTGAACAGCACATGTCTGTGGTTGATGCCAAGCAATGTGTTCCTTTGAAAGTGTCTCCTCGCTCGCTTACATGGAGTGCTGGATTATCGGCCGCTGCCACCGTGCTGTTACTTGTGACTCATTGGTCTGCCAATGAAGTTCAAGCTGCCACCGTGCTTCCAATGGCCAAAGTTCAGGCGACAGAACTGCGAGAAAGCACAATTGTCGAGCTAGAAAAATTGGCCGAAGAGGTCGAAGACCCAGCCATTGAAGAGCTACTTAAAGAGCTCAAAGAAAAAGTAAACGAACTCGAAACAGAAGCATTGGACGAAGCCGATCTGTTGGCCACTCTTTCTGAAATGGAAACTGCAATTGCGGAAGCTCAGGAAGCGATGAAGATTCCAGAAACAGACGCTGTGCTCAAAGCGTTAGCAGAAGCTTTGAAGCCATCAGAAGCCATGCAGATGGCAGCAGGAGCATTGGAAGAAGAAGACTATGACAAAGCCGCTGAAGAACTCAAAAATGTCGATCTGAAAAACCTGTCCGACAAGGAACGTCGAGCTGTCGCCGACAATCTTAAAAAGATGGTGGCGAAACTGGGCAAGGGGCAAAAAGGGCAGCTAAGTGATACGATTGGCGAACTTGCAGAGGGGCTCAAAACCAAAAATGCGGCCGAATGTAAAAAATGTGTTGGCGAAATTTGCAAGGCCTGTAAGAAGCAGGGGCAATGCAAAAAGACGGGAAAATGCATGGCATGCGAACTCAATCGTTTGGCCGCATGTAAGTGTGAATGTCGAGGCGTCTGCGAGAGCAACAAGGTGGTGAAGTCGGACTCTTCGAGCCAGAAAGCAGGCAAGGGATCTGCCAGCGATATCTTCGGAAAGAAAACCGGCTTGGACGGTGGTCGTCGAGAAGAACAACTATCGGGGCAGCATTCAGACGGTCCATCAGAAACAGAAATCACTCAAGCACCAGAAGGCGAACAACAGGCGGCTCGCAAGTTTGCCGCGAAGTACAAGAAATTTCAGCGTGAAGCGGAAGCTGTGCTCAATTCAGAGCCATTGCCAATGGGGCACCGTGAAACAGTGCGGAAGTACTTTGAAAGCATTCGTCCCAGTAACGAAGAAGCAGCGGCCACAGAAGCAGAATAGCTGTTGGTTCACACCATTCGGTAACATCCCTGTAAAGGATCTCGCAGTACACCTGTGAGATCCTTGAGCAGCGGTCATGGGATTCGTAGACAGATCACGACGAGCCAAACGTCGCCATTGCCTCGAATCGGTACCGCCCCGATCGATACCGCTTTAATAAGCACAGCTGGGCGTGTCGTTGTTGTTTGCGATGATGCATCACAACAGCAAATTCTTACGGTTGAAGTTTACGCAGACTGCTACTACGTGGCATTCACGATGTCATCGCCATTTCGATGAGGGTAGAACATTCTTCCGATGTCATCCGCAAGTCGGAAAAAGTATTCATTGCGAAACGTGTCGTAGCTAACGTCAGATGCTGATCGAGGAGCAATTTTGGGGAAGACCGAACTGATGTCTTTGTTCCAAATTCGACGTCCGTCTCCGTCAGTTTCCATTTCGTACACAGACACAACCGTGTCGCAGCGGCCTCGAAACAAGCTGGTGCTATCCTGTTCGTACAGGCTAAATGTGTTCATGTCGACGTAGACAACATAGTTGACATCAAATTCGGCTCCGATTTCTGTTGCACTGTCCCAGTCGGGATTCTTCACCATCCATGCAGTGACTGCCTCTGGGGCGATGATCTTAACTTCGCTTTTGTGGAGCAGGGCCGACAGGCGTTGAGCCAACATTTGATCGATATTATCATGGAATTTCTTGAGATCGTCGGGCGCGTAACACACAACCGCCACTTGGATGTCTCGATCAGTAAACGACTTCTTTGTTTCCTTTTCGAAGAGCGGTTCGATTTGCGGAGGCCCACCAATCAAGTAGCCCAATGCAATAAAGTAGTTGCATCCCGGCAGAAGAGAAATGGCGAGTGACGCGACAATCAGTCCGATCGATCGACGAGTTGTAACGGGAATTGTGAAGGTCGTCATCTGAAAATCCATTGTTCAGAATAAGGTGTATTCGAATCGCAGCGATGTGGATCAAGTGAGTCAGTCTGTTTGCCACAGTCTGTTTTCAACGGAATCAGAATCGTCCGTTTTTTGTGGCAACGATCCGCTAGTGAATCGCCTCGCTTAAGTTGTACGAGTAAATATGTTGTCCGATATGTTGGGCCACTCGATCCATAAAGAGTCGAACGAACTGGTCGTCTGATTTTGTTTGGCGAGGAACTGGATACGACACAGGAAACTTCAATTTAAAGTCTTTGAAGAAGACTTGATTGATCGGAACCGACTGCGATCCAGTGTCTTCGAACAAGTTCGATCCTTTTTGGAGACGAATTTCGTGCATCGCCACTTCGCCTTCACAGCGACCCTGCATCAAGGTTTCGCTTTCGGGGACCACATAGTCGAATTCCCGAAGTTTAATATGAATGACGTGCTTTGCTTTGAACTTCATGGCAAGGTCTGAATAGTCACCCCATTCACCGTTGTCATCGTACCAGCGTCCCACGTCGCCTGAAGGAACCGTTTTAATGTCGTGAATTTCTAAGTTGCGGACCAAGCGGTCAACGAGGTCAATCTGCAACGATGGGAACTGATCCATCATGCGGCCCGGAACCGAACAAATAACAACCACTGGTGTTGTGCTTTCTTCTAGCTCAATTCCAGTAGCCGCTGTTAAAGCGGATGTCGCTTTAGGGTCTCCGAAAAGTGCTTTGCCAGCCAGTACAAAAAGACTGCACCCTGACGTCGTGGTGAGTAACGCCGCAATGATCAAACAGCGAATCGTCGAAGCCAGCATGGGCTGCTGACGACGAACATTGTTCTGAGCGGTTTGGGGAGTTGCTAGTTGATGAAGACGGGGCATCGCAAACGCTTTTGAACGGAACCAAGGCAATCTGCCGACGACATCGTCGGATGCAAAGCCAGAAACAGCCATGCTTGCAAGTTGTTCAGTAACTTGATTCTTATCTGGCTGAAAGATCAGCTCACGTGCCAAAAGTGAGTATCGAGACAGGAATCGGCAACATCTGCCATTCAGTATTGCTACCAGCGGTCAACGACAGGCTCATTTGCTGATCCTGCCGGTCACCCGTGCAGAATCCACATCTTCATTCTTCAGCGAACTTTGAATGGCAGGGAGGTGTCAGCAGGTTTTGAGTGTCTGCTTGACTTCATGAAAATGGCCGTGCGAAAACCAGTCGTTTGGCTACAATTGCTACCTCCCATTTGCATTTCCTGAGACCACCAGCTTGACTTATGACATCCTGCTTTGAAACGAATCGACGAGTCGAATTTTGTGAAACCGACATGGCGGGCATTGTCCACTTTTCCAACTACTATCGGTGGATGGAACAGGTTGAGCACGAGTATTTTCGGTCTCTGAATTTGACGATCGTAAATCATCAACCAAACGGCCAAACGTTTGGTTGGCCTCGAGTCCACTGTAGTTGTCGCTTTGAAGCCCCGGCTCGCTACAACGACGAGCTGACGTTGAAGCTTTATGTCCAACGCATTGGAGTCAAGTCGCTTACGTTTGAAGTGCATATCTTTTGCGGTGAAACCAGACTGGCCAAAGGAACCATGAAAACTGTGTGCTGTGTGGTAACGGAAGACCAACCTTTGCAGTCGGTAGAAATTCCCGAGGAGTACCTGCAACAGCTCTCGGAATTCAAAGGCAAGATTCCGACGTAACCTGGATTCCGACGTAACTCAGATTCTGACGTAACCCGGCTAAGTTTTGACCAGGCTGAGTTTGACCAGGCTGAGTTTTAACAATGGCGATCAAGGCCGCTGGTTGGAACGTTGCCAGTGTCGCAGGCTACAAGGCAAAAACTCTTGGTCTCATCCT
>CAYTUE010000029.1:27149-31455 GCA_964441085.1 uncultured Planctomycetaceae bacterium | reverse complement strand
TGATGGGGCAACGGTTTCCTGCTTGGTGGCGGTATTCATCAAAGCCTTCTGAGTCCGTTTTTTCACTTCGTTTCGGACGGCCGTTACCTTCAAAGCAAGTTCAATCGCAGATACGACGACGGCCAAGACCGAAAGTGTGGTAAACCAGCCGAATGGGATCACTCCAATAACGGCAGCCGACCAGACAAACACGCAGATCAATCCAAGTGTCGTTAAGATTGTTGTGCGAGTTGCAATGCCGCCTTTCTGTTGTCGGCGAGCATGGGTGGCGATGGCATTGGCAGCTGACTGAGTCGAAAGTTCTCGGAAAGATTGTAGGTCAAGACGTTGAGCATCTCGGTCAATTTTTGAACGACGCAGTTCAGCAGATTCGTCGATTGTCTGCTGATCTTCCGTGACAGTTCCTTCCGTATCGGCTGCTGGTTCTACCGAATCAGCTGCTTTGTCAGAACCATATTCACCCGACAAATACTGATCAATAAATGAAGCTTGTCCTGGAGCTTTCTTTGCTGGTTCTGGTTTTGAAGCAACTGTCTGGTTCGGAACGGTTTTGGGTCGTTCTTCAACGACTTCGCCGTCGGCTGTGGCTCGAGTTCGGGACAACAGTTGTTCCATGTAGGAAGCAACTACGTCATCAGGTTCTGGTTTCTGAGCTTCTTCTTGCGTGTCTTCGAACGCCTCATCCCTGATTGGTTCTGATTCAGGCTCTGGAGCAATCAGCATGTCCTGAGCACTTTTGAAGCTGAGTGAAACAGCAGCCGCAGATTCCTGACTGTAATCGTCAACCGCTTCCATCAATTCAGCCGCCGTGGTTGGTGCGGCAGGCGGTTCTTCAACAGGACTTTCTGCTTTGGGCTTACCACCCAAGCCGAATAGTTCGGCGATTTCTGAACGAACAGATGATTGTTGAGTCGTATCTTCTTCTGGTGTTTGTGCTGGGCTTTCTTCCTGCAAACTTTCAGCTTCTGAAGTCGCTGCCGATTCGGACAGTTCGGTGACACTGTCGATCAAATCACGAGGAAGCAGCATCGATTCGGCTGCTTCAGGTTCTCGAGCAGAATGGATTTCCGCTCGAGCTAATTCCAGCTGTTGTCGAGCTTCTTGCAACGTGACTCGCTGATTTTGAAGCTCCTGTTCCGCGTGTTCCAACAAACGTTCTCGTTCACGAAGTCCGGACTCTCGTTCATCAAGCAGCACGGTACGGCTGTCTAATTCTTGAGACATGACGCGAAGTTCCTGAGGCGTCATCGGAGCTGCCGGATCCACTGGGATGCCGCCATTTAGCTGAGCCTGCAAGTTGGTAATTGTGCTTTCGCGTTGTTCGAGCTTTTCAGAAAGTTGTTCCACCATTTGGCTGAGCTTGCCGATGGTTTCATCATCTTGACCAGCTGTTTCGTCTGGCTGGGCCGCTGGCGAAGCAACCGCCTGCATGGCTTGCTGTTCGAGAACTTCGAATTGCTTCTGCACCTTGTCCAGCTGATCATTCAGCTGACCAATGGTCGTTTCGTATTTCAGAACTTCTGCTTGATGACTTTCGATAATCGCTTGATTGCGAGCTTCCAGTTCTGCAATCTGGCTCTGCACGACAACTTGTTGACCATCTTCCGTTGCGTCGGCATCGGATTGATGTGAATCTGCAAGTTCAGATTTCAAAGCCTGAAGTTCAGACAACAGGTTATGTTCTGTCAGTCCTTTGCTAGCTGGCAATTCACCTTGCGATAGCATGGCTGACAGGCTGGTAGCTTCTTTTTCTGCTGCTTGAACCTGAAGTTCTAAATCTGCAACTTTTGTTTTCAGTTCGGTCGCTTCAGCTTGCAGGCTGGTATTTTCCTGTTGAACGGCAAGCAATTCAGACTTCGATGTGGAATCTTGCAGTCCGTCCGTTTCTGGAACCATACCAGGCGGCATCAACAAGCTACTCAGCTGGCTGGCAATGACTGATTGAGGTCGTTCGACGGGTTGAGGAGCCGGTTCCGCAGCGGCTTCCGACGATTGCTGGGCATTGGCCTGCTCACGGGCTTCCAACTGTTTTTTCCACGCCTTCAGTTCTACCAAACGATTGGCGAGTTCCTGAGTTCGTTCACTGAGTTCTTGCTCACGCACAACAAGTTCATGGTGCAAGGCGTCGTCATTGGCAGTTGGTTGGGCCAGTGTCGAATCATCTTCGTCTGAGTCTTCAGATGAAGGCTCATTGGCAGTGTCGTCTTGAACAGCTTTGAATTCTTGCTGTAAACGGCGAGCTTCTTCGAGCTCTGTACTGGCTTCTGCGCGTTCAAATTCTAACGCCACTTGCTCATTGGAAAGCTGGGCTTGCTGAGCTTCGACATCAGCCCGCAGAAGATCGACTTCATCTTCTTTACGCTGAATGGCGTCTAGCTGAGACTGAATCGTGGCCTGCTGTTCGGCCAAATTGGCTTTTTGCTCTTCCAAGAGTTGTAAAGCAGATTCGGTTGCTTCAGCATCAACTTGGCTGAGTGTGTGATCGGTTGGATGGTCATCTACTTCTGAATTAGAACTTTCTGAGTCCACATCAGGTGCCGCTGATGCTTCTGGCAACGCCGCATTTTGAAGGCGTTCTTCTGCTTCTGCAACTTCTGAATTTCGTGCTTCCAATCGTTGCTGTTCATCTTTAAGACGAGCTTCTTGCTGCTGTAAAGCAGTGCGTTCGCCTTCTAATTGATCAGCAAAATCATCCAGTTTTTGACGCTGCTGTTGGAAGGCGGCTTCTTGTTCTGAAGTTGCCTGCTGCTGTGCTTCTGCTTCAGCTTCCAACCGACTGCGTTCTTCTGTGAGTTCAGCACGTTCGTCTTTGAGAGCTTGTCGAGCTTCTTCGAGACTTTTCAGTTGGTCAGCGATTGACTGGCGAGAATCTTCCATTCGATTCAACTGCTCGGCAACCTGCTGCTGTTCTTTCTGTAGTTCACGCTCTTGGCTTAACAGTTCTTGCCGTCGTTCGCTGAGATCAGCATTGGCCAATGAATGAACGCTTGCTTTGCGATCTTCAATATCTTCTAAAGCTGTCTGATGCCACGATTCCAGTTCGGCTGTGCGCTGATCCAGTTCGGCTTGTCTGACCGTTAAAGCAGCTTGTTGTTTGGTTAAGTTGGCTGAACGCTTATCCAATTCCTGACGACGGCGATCTAAAGACCGGTGCCATTCATTTAACTGGTTTTCACGTTCGTCTAAAGCTGACCGACGATTCGTGTCGGCAGCGAAATCCAAGAAGGGAGTCGCGTGAGATGGCAAACATTGACCTTCACCTGTTGATTCAGAAAACGACGGCGCAAAGCTTTGAAAGTTATCACTGGCAATGGGTGGACAAGAATCTGCGGTCACATGACGATATTGTTCTTGGAGATCATTAAGTTGCTTTTCTAAGCGAACAGAAACATCAGGCAAGCTGTAAGGCTTTTTAGGACGGCTTTGATTCAGTCGTCGCCCAGAGCGTCGGGATTCAACGCGAAAGGTGGCTGGACCGATGGCCAAGGTGTCTCCGACTTGAATCGTTGCAGACGCGTCGATCAACTGATCGTTGATCCAAACGTGCTGGTTTTGTTCTGGGCAAATACTGACTACGCCATCGTTTTCCACCATGGTCGCGTGCCATGCCGCCACGCCAGGATGACCAATGACAAGATCACAGTCGTTTCCCCGCCCAACACGAAATGTACGGCCATGGGATAGCAGCAACGTTTGTTCGCCAGAATCCCAGATAGGAACCAGCGCAGTGAGGCTGCCATTTGACAGAATGGTGCGGGATTGATTTTTTAAACCATGTTGTGACATCGGGAACTCCGACTATTCAATCAGGACTGTCAATTCAGAAATTGACTAAATAAGTGTTCAGATTGATTTCAATGATCGCAGCGAAGCTTCCGGAAGAACGGACCGCGCGGAACAGATGTTTTCAATCCTCACCCTGTGCTCATACAACACAGAATCCGATGTGGCAAAAAAGCAACACGCCAGAAGTCGTTAAATTGAAAGTTTCTTGCCGCAAGCACGTAGGCGATACGGACTGTGCAGATTCCCCCACCCGAATCCAAGGCCTGCTAGGTTGAGAATTCCGCTGCGATTTTGACGATGAATTGCTTTTTCGCAGTCAGTCCGTTTTATCCAAAAGCGACAATCGTGCCGACAGATTCGATGTTTGCATGCGTTTTGAAGATGCCCAACCGTCACAATGGTCAAGAAGTGATCTTGGTGAACATCGCGAGAACTTGGACGACCAGACTCCATCGTTGCACTGTTCATTCCACTTCGAAAATTCCCTGCTTGGCGAAAAGTAGCTGGGGGAAAACGTGGA
>CAYTUE010000029.1:18828-27049 GCA_964441085.1 uncultured Planctomycetaceae bacterium | reverse complement strand
GGAAAACGTGGACCGTTGTTGATCCGCCTTCGCTCGCTCAAGGTGCCTCGGATAAATCTGTCAGCCAACGACTGCTTAGCAAGAAAGAGCGCATGCAAAAACAGACGAGTAAGGAACCACCTTTTCGTCTGTCTTGAATGTTGATCGATTTTGGTGACTTAAGCGTTTGTCCTGAATCGATCGCTCAGGTCAGGTCAGCGGTCTGACAGTCGACAATTGATGTGGCCGAGATTTGCACACGGCAATGGAAGCACGTGCCTGAAAACAGCACACCATACCAGTCGCATCGCTTTGTGAGGATCGCCAGACGCTGTTTGGCTGTGATCTGCAACAAGCCACTGTCACCCTGAACCGCGTCACCCTGAACAGCGTCACATGAACTGCGTTAGATGACTCCACCGTGAACTCGGTATGGAGTTGCCAAGTCAGGCAGGTCAAGGCCCCAAATTCGTTCCCAGATTTCTGGGATATGTCGCATACTTTCGGATGCGAAAATTAACTGACGTGCGCGAACATCTGGAGCAGGGCTCCAGATTGGCAATGCACAGCCGACGTTCAACGTCATGCAGGCCAGCAGTACGGCAGCCAGAATTCGTTTTCGAAGCGTCATCGTCGTCGTCCTTCCGTGGACCAAGTCTTGTCACAGTGGTTTGATTGGTTGTTCTTCCAACCAATCAAACGTCATGTTGTTTAAATGTTGTCCGTCTGCTGGTGAGCAGATTCCTAAATTGACAACCTAACCTGAAGCCACGATTTCAAATCTTTTGCTTGCCCGGAATCAACTGCTTGACTGCAGCTGACCATAGAAACTGGGTCAGTTTCCACTTTGAGACCGAGGAGCGGGGCCCGCCGGAGGACGGTATTCCACTTCCTGTCTTAAAGGAGGCAAACCATTGGGATTAACGGGAGCAGTTGAATGTCCGTTTTGAGAAGAATGAACGGATGGTGCCGAAGTATCATCGTCAGAACCAGCTGTGTCCCATGCCAACCGCTGGTCGGCTTGTTCCATCAGCAGAACTCGTTCTTCCATCTCTTTTCCCGGTTTGAACGTCACCACGAAACGAGAAGGCACTTCCACGGAGTCTCCGGTTCGAGGGTTTCGAGCCTTCCGAGCAGCTCGTTTTTTTACCTCAAAGACTCCAAAGTTACGTAATTCGATCCGGCCGTCGGTCACAAGTGTGTCAACGATCATGTCGAATGTACGTTGGACGATGTCCCTCGTCTTTAGCTGAGTCAAACCCAGCTCGTCGGAAATTGCTTTCACAATCTCTTTTTTGGTCACGTTCGAAGTCTCCTCAACAGGGGCTTTCGACAGCCTGCTGGCCTACCTTGGAATGACCCAACTGTAAGTATCAAACAGACTTAGTGTCAAGAGCCTTGATGAAGAAGACTGTCTGAGGAACTCCACAACCGTGATTTTTTACGGTCGATTTGTGTCGTGAATTCAGATTAAGTTGTCAAAGATCGACCCTGCAAAAAGCGGCAGGCATCTGGCTTATCGACATCTCAACACCCGTTCGATAGGAAAAATCCTTAAAATCCTCAAAGTTTGACATCTGCCCCACCAACAGACTCCATAGGTTCTCTGCCTTTCATGAAGTCAAACTGAATGGTGAGCACTTCTTTCCTTACCCAATCGCAGAATTCATCATAAAATGATGAGGCAATGAAACAGCACTGCGAGAAGAATAAATAGGCGGAATGGAAAGCATGGTTGGTTTTGGCGGTCTGCGCAGCGACGCCTTCGGGACAGACAACCGGATACCAAACGGTGGTCGTGCCTCCCACGGCGTGCTTCAGAGGCTTCCTGTCTGCCGAGCTACAACTGGTGCTTTTTTAGCTTGCTGTAAAAGGTGCTGCGAGGCATTTTTAGCGATCGAGCAGCCAAGGCCTTGTTGCCATTGGCACGTTCTAAAGCCTGTTGCAGTTGCTGGTATTCAAGGTCGCGATCCTGCGAAGATGAGGCCGCTTGCGATGAAGTTTGGGTATGCGATGCAATGGCAACCGGTTCCAAAATCACATTGGCAGGTGGCCGCATTTCTGACATCGGAACTCCAAGAAATTCATCAACGGCTGCCGAACTGGTTGGCTCGACCGAATTGACAGCACCAGAAGCTGATGGGATTGCCGTTGCCTTGCGTTTGCGAGTCTTTGTCTTTTTTCCGGCCGCTTCAATCATTTGAGGAGGCAGGTCTTTGAGCGTAATGGTGTCGGTTTCCGCTAATACGACTGCTCGTTCGATGGCGTTTTCGAGTTCTCGGATATTCCCGGGCCATGCATGATCTTCGATCAGTTGTAGCGCGTCAGGATCGATGTGGTGGATTTTTTTGTCTGTCTTTTGAGCCGCTTGGTTTAAGAAGTAGAAGACAAGTTCAATCAAATCTTCTCGTCGTTCTCGCAGAGCAGGTAAAGCGATGCTGACGACATTTAAACGGTAGTAAAGGTCTTCACGGAATTCACCCGACTCAATCATCTGTTCCAAGTTGCGGTTCGTGGCAGCAATCACTCGCACATCCACGTCGATTGATTCAGCAGATCCCACCTGTTCGATCTGACGTTCTTGTAAAACTCGTAGCAGCTTCACCTGAGTTTCTAGAGAAACGTCTCCAATTTCATCTAGGAATAAGGTTCCCGTATGAGCTGCTTGAAACCGTCCGTCTTTATCAGCAGTCGCCCCAGTAAAGGCTCCCTTCACATGCCCAAACAATTCGCTTTCTAACAACGATGGAGCAAGAGCCGCACAGTTAACAGTGATGAGTGGTTTGTCTGCTCGAGCACTATTGCGGTGGACCATCTGGGCAAGAAGTTCTTTTCCAGTTCCACTTTCGCCTCGAATCAATACTGTGGCCGTGCTATCAGCGGCCTTGCGAGCAATTTGTAGCACGCTTTCGATGGCCGGACTTTTGCCTCGAATGTTTCCGCGATGGAAATCGGAATCGGTCTGGCGGCCAGAACTGTTGGCCATTCCTTCTTGAAGAGAGGTCAGTTCTGCTCGAAGAATGACTAACTGTCGCTGCTGCTCGGCAATGCGATCCATCTTCATCTTGAGTTCAGAATTGACCTGAGCCAAGTTTTGGTTGGCTCGAGAACTATTTAACGCCAGTTCGGTCATCTGACACGTCGCCTGCAAAAAGGCGACGTCTTCCGCACTATATGCAACGGCATTTGCGCGTTTGCTAATCACAATCAGCCCGTCGATTTCATCGGCTGATCGTAAAAAACACAGCAGTTCGGCTCCCAGCATGTCAAGCAGTAAATCGGATTCGGAAGGAGTCCGTCCGACTCGCAGCGATGAACGCCTGACAATCACTTCTTGATTAGAAACAGTCGCCAACATCACTTCGGTGACTCGAGATGGCACACTGGAAGATCCTCGAGCCGCAATGAGCCGAAAGCTGCCAGCAGCGTCTTTCAGATACAGACAGGCGCTGGAACACGCAACTACATCTTCGCACGCTTGCAAAGTCATGTCTGCGAGTGCCACAGGATCTGAGAGATATCCCGAAGCTTGATTCAGTTGCTGCAAGGTTCGGTCGAGCTGATACTTTTCCGAAAACAGCTGATGGTCTACGAGCCATTGCACCTTGTCGCGAGCCCAAAGAACAAACGAGACTCCTAACACCAGTACAAAAAACAATGCAATCTGCAGTAAGTAAGAAGTGTCGGGTGGCAGCGCGTAGACTCGAGTCGCCACAACGGCAACCGCAAGCAGAACGGCCCAAATTCCAGTCACAATCATCGACACCAGCAAATGCCGACGACCTTGCTTCATAACTTCGTTCACCAAAATCAATCGGTGTTTCAACATTCCATGAGCATAGGCGGCCATAAACAAGGCACTCGCCACAAACATCGGCTGCTTAGCACCTCCCAAAGCAAAAGCCGAACGATGATAGAAGGCAAGGTACAGCGTGTAGATAATCGGAACGGTGGCAATCAAAGATGCGATCAAAATCCCCGACGCTTGGCTGCGTTCCATTGGGTTTTGAGTCGTCAAGAGGTTGTAGCCCAAAGTCACAATGGTCAGGCCAAAGTAAATGCAGCTCAGCACAATCGCCGAAAACACGGTGAGGCGCAATACGTAGAGCAAGGCGCTTGATAATTCGTAACCACTGGGAATGGAATCCGCCGAATGCGAAAGCCGACCACTTAAAGCGGCAAGTTTCTGAAACACGGAGAGATGATTGTCATCCACCGCGTTCAAAGACCACGCAGCCCAATACACAAAGGCAATCACGATGGCTGATAAAGCGGCTGGCGTATAAATCGCCCAAGTGGCGAACACTCGTTTGCGACCCAACCAATAGTTTTCTCGTGGAAAGTTGAGGAAGAAATGGAGGGTCACTGCAGGCAAAAGGCAGCCTGAAAAAATGAATGGAAAGTTCAGGATCGGACTGGCTGTCAGCACCCACCAGTGAAATCCGCCTACGAAAGCAGGCATCCAAGCACAGCACATCAAGCAAAAGATACGGACAACTTGGTCTTCTGGCCGCTGCCAAAACGCGGCCATGGCGACTCCCAAAATCATCAACTGACAGACAAACGAAAAGATTGTCAGGATAAATGAGCCCGGTTCCAGAGGGCGAATGGCCACCCAAGTGTGAATTTCATATTGCTGAGGGTCGACATCGATTGGTTTTCGTAGGTCGATTTTCGCGAATCGTTGAGGACTTTGATTTGCGGCATCTTCGGGTTGAGCCACTTCCACGAGGGCGGGACTGTCTCGGCGAGCCGATGGGTCGGAACCCGCTTGCAATTGACCGCCTGGAGGAATGGTGGCCGTTCGCAAATTGGCAACACTTTCAATGTATGCCAGAAAGTTAGTGGCAGGCCGTCCAGCAAAGCGAAACATCCGTTGTCCAGGTTTCACCTCTTCAGACAAACAGTCTTCTTTGGAATGCGTGAACTGAGTAATCAGCAGCGAATCGGCATCGGCTGTCACAGGAAGCAAACTGCGCACGCCCACATCTGGAAATGTGGCAACATACCAAATGACCACAAGACAGTATGATATTGACGCAATGGCTACGAAAGTAACACCAAAGCGCTGAGTGTTGAGTTGAGATTGCATAGGTTTCGGCGCTGACAAAACCGAAGTTTACAGAGCGTCGGCGCGGCAATCAATCGATTCGGCGCATTCTTCGGCGCTTTCGGCGCAACAAAACTGCTTAGAAATACAGCGACATGAAATGTTTTGCAGTGTCATTAAAATTCAAGCACAAAAATTGAAAGTTTGGCACGCTGACTGCATAAGTCGATGATACCCAATGGCCTTTCGGCGCGATGGGACAGTGTTGAACGAGTCACATGATCAAGTCAGATTGGCACCCAGCAATCTTCAGGTCGCCCCCAAAGCAACTCGTTCATTCCCCCGCTGCCCATCCCGAAGGCCTTTTTTTATGCGCTGGTGATTGTTGAGCAGGGAAAGCAATCCAGAGACACTGTTGGAACCAGAGGCACTGTTGGAACTAGAGACACTGTGGAATTCTAAGCCGCTTTCGAGTTCACAATTCCAGCATTGAGTGATTTGGGAAACTGCAGGCAGGTCGCTGTTTGAGTTCAGATCAAAACTGCCACGCCAACTGACGAATTCAGTGGTTGTTCAACAATCAAAATTGTCTGGTGCAGGCACAGGCTTGGAAATTTTGGTTGTTTTCGGCCTTCTCAGGCTGAAAAACACCCGTCTAGGTAACTTGGGCGCTGCTGTTTTGATTTGGGGAACAGAGAATGGTTTCGCATTGAGGATAGCAAGGGCTGTTGTCGTTGAGATTCACTTGAGCAGAATCTGTGAAAATCTTGACCGGAGCGTGAAATCGGGTAGGATTGTTTAGCTTCGGTTTGCTGGCATGACGCTGCCCACCGCTGCTGACAAAGCATTGAATCCACATGCCAACAGTTGAGCCTGCATCGAAGCGGCTCCCTCAGCAAACCTTCCCGGTTTTTGTGTTGAGTTGAAACAAACTGTTGTTGTGTCTGCTTTTGTCGCACTGAAGTACAGCAAGCGTTTTTCACTTTATCACAACAAACAACCTTGGCGACTGCGCCGGAGAGAAGCCATCTGTGTCCGTCGGTTTTGGGGATGACTTCAAGGAACAAGTTCGAGCTCACACCAATCTTGTTGATCTCGTTACAGAAACGGTGTCTTTGACGCCAACTCGAGGCGGCACAGACTATGTCGGTTTGTGTCCGTTCCATGAAGATAAAAACCCATCCTTTCATGTGTATCCCGATCGGCAGTCTTACCGCTGCTGGGTGTGCGATGAAGGCGGCGATATTTTTCGCTGGTTAATGGAAATTGAAAAAGTCAGTTTCCCAGAAGCCATCGAAATTTTGGCTCGGCGTGCGAACCTTGAAATCCCAGAACGGTCGAAGTACCGCAAAGATCAGACAGACAAAAAGTCCACATCGTACGAGTCCGTTGAATGGGCCGTACGTCAGATGCAGAAGGCTCTTGCCGAAAGTTCGTCTGATGGACTGGTTCAAAAATACATTCGAGAACGAGGCCTCACGGCTGAAACAGTAAAACAATTTCGCATCGGGTATCACCCGGAAGACTGGTCGTGGCTGATTAATAAGGCTCACGGGCAGTATTCACCAAAACAACTTGTCGAAGTCGGCCTCGCGGGCGAACGAGACAACGGGCAAGGATTTTTTGACAACTTAGTGGGCCGGTTGATCTTTCCGATTATTGACGAACGAGGGCGAGCAGTCGCTTTTGGAGGTCGAATTTTGCCGGGCAGTGGGATCGAAAGCCCGGCGAAGTATTGGAATAGTCCAGAAACATCCGTCTTCCTTAAGCGGAAGACTCTATATGCATTCGATCAAGCTCGGGAATCAATTCGAAGACAAAAGACAGCAGTTGTTGTTGAAGGATACATGGACTGCATTGCGTGCCACCAAGCCGGTGTCACCAATGTGGTTGCGACTTTGGGCACAGCGTTGACAGAAGACCACGTGCGTTTTCTAAAACGATTTGCCGACCAAGTGGTTTTGACCTATGACGGAGATGAAGCCGGACAAAAGGCGGCAGAACGTTCGATTGAACGTTTTTTGGCATCAGATTTGGACCTGCGAGTTTTATCGCTGCAGGATCAAATGGACCCGGCGGACTACCTAGAAAAATACAGTCAGGAAGAATTTGAACAGCTGATCCAAACTGCTCCGGAAGCATGGGCGTACAAACTTAAGATCGTTACCGAACGATTTGGATTAGATACCGTCAGTGGGCGTCAGCAGGTCATCAATCAGTTGGTTGATTTTCTTGCAGCGGCCCCTGGGTTGAAGGACACAGTTCGTGAAAGTTTGATTCTGCAGCAGCTTTGCAAGGCTGTTCAGATTGAAGAAACATTAGTTCGCCGGCAACTCGCAGATCATCGGCAACAGAGGGCGAAACGAGAATCGTTTCGCAAAGTGAATCAACAATCCAGAGATCAAGAAGGGACACAATCCGTACAGGTTGAGAATTCGAATCAGGCTCAGGAAGCGATTTCTAATGAATTGCTACCTGAAGTTGTTTCGGAGGAAAATCAGCCAGTCGTCGGTTCAACAAGTGCCACCGATTTAGCAGAGCGTGAAGTTTTGGAAATCATTTTAAGTGACCCCAAGCTTACCGATTACATCAGGCATCGAATCGGGCCGGACGACTTTCAAGTTCCTTTACACAGACGTTTACTTGAAATTTGTCTTGACCTTTGGGTTGAGGAGGAAATTTTACCAGATGCTCAACGAGTCATGGCGGCGACGAATTCGAATTCAGCATTGCTGAATTTATTGAACTCACTGCTGGATTCTGCGAGAGATAAAAACTTACAAGCCCTACTGAACGAAATGGATGATGATCAGTTAGGCAGCGGCGGGCAAGTTCCGCCACACCTTGAGTGTGTTTTGCGACCACTTATTTTACGGCGTGCAAAGTTTCAAAGAATGTTGTCGAAGCAACAAATGGCTCAGACGGATGCGTCTTCGAGCACAATCAACAGCGACAATCTTTCACTGAAACAAAAATCGATCGCAGCGCTCGGTCGAATTGAACAGTTACGAAAACTTGAAATGGAAAACCATCCACCACGTGAAGGCTAAGCCCTTCACACATCGCACCATTCAAAGCAAATCGTAACTGAAGATTTGTCACGTTGTGTCGTGGCAAGGTGATTTCGTGGCAAGGTCGCCAACGAATCATCGTGCTGTCCAACAACGTAGCAAATGGCAGTGCCTGACGGCA
>CAYTUE010000029.1:10090-18728 GCA_964441085.1 uncultured Planctomycetaceae bacterium | reverse complement strand
TTAAAGATGTTGTCTTTTCGTGATGTGCTGAAGTGTTGTTTTTTGGCAACATTTTCGCAGTGTTGCTTAATCACAACAGTGAAGCAGATTCGTCGTCTCTTCTCTTGTCGTCATTCACCCACTCAGAATTCCAGTAATCATCATCGCGAAAAGACCTCCGAAGCATCGTCGCTACTCACAGGCGATATGTTCAAGGAGGTCTCCCCATCATCGCAAGTAGCTCAGGAGCGTTTTCGAATGCATCGTTTGGATGAATCACTTTCGCAGTTAGTTTCGGCCAGTATGAAGCAGGGTTTCCTGTATTTTTCACAGGTCCACAACTACCTGCCTAATGAAGCGGAAGATCCCGTTAAGCTTGACCACCTCATTATGGTGCTGGAAGAGCTTAACTTAGAACTACGGACAGATCCTGTCGTGTACGAAACCGATGATGAATCGGCGTCAGACCGTCGTAAGCGACGGCCTGAAATTCGGCTTGAAGAAGTCGCGTCCAAAGGGACCGAAGATCCGATTCGCATGTATCTGACACAGATGGGCGAAATTCCTCTGCTGACTCGCGAAGAAGAAATCTTTCTTGCCAAGCAAATCGAAGTCACTCGCCGACGTTTTCGTCGAGCTCTACTCAGCAGCGACTTTGCTTTAAACTTCAGCTTTGAAACGCTGAACCAAGTGGCTCAAGGCGACCTGCCATTCGACCGAACCATTAAGGTGTCGATGACAGAGAGCTTGGAAAAGGACCAGATTCTTGGCCGCATGCCTCATAACTTGGTCACCGTGGCGTCAATTCGAGAACGCGATCTGACCGACTTTGCGATGGCTCGATCCATCGGCTTGGAAAGCGAGCAAGGTCTGAAGATTCGAGCGACCATCGACGAACGACGTCGCCGAAGCATCACGTTGCTTGAAGAACTGTCTCTTCGAACTCAGCGACTGCAACCGTGCATGAAACGCTTGCAGCAAATTTCAGTTCGTATGCTCGAACTGGAGGAACAGATTGTCAATCTGCAAGATCTTTCTTCTGCCGAAGACGAACGCCGGCACATGCAGAAAGAATTGGATGACCTAATCGGGCTGACTTTGGAAAGTCCACGTTCGTTAGCCGACAAGATGGAATATCTTGAAGGTCGCTACAACGAATACGAACAAGCAATGCGAGACCTATCTGGAGGGAACTTGCGACTGGTTGTTTCGATTGCCAAGAAATATCGCAACCGTGGCCTGACGTTCTTGGACTTGATCCAAGAAGGAAACACGGGGCTAATGCGAGCTGTCGATAAGTACGAATATCGTCGCGGCTACAAGTTTTCGACCTATGCAACTTGGTGGATTCGCCAAGCGATTACTCGAGCCATTGCAGATCAAGCTCGAACGATCCGGATTCCAGTGCACATGATTGAAACGATGTCTCGCCTGCGAGCAGCGGCAAGAGATCTGCTGCAGGAAATGGGGCGAGAACCATCGGTTGATGAAATGGCCGAACGAGCTGACGTGCCAATTGATGAAGCTCGTCGAGTGATGCGAATCAGTCGTCAGCCAATCAGTTTAGATAAACCGTTGGGTGAAGGCGAAGACAACAGTTTCGGCGAATTTGTCGAAGACAAAAGTAACGATAGTCCAGTTAGCAACGCGGCTTCTGAAATGCTGAAGGACAAGATCGATTCTGTCCTGAAGACATTGACATACCGTGAACGAGAAATCATCAAGCTGCGTTACGGTTTAGGAGACGGCTACACTTATACGCTGGAAGAAGTCGGGCGAATCTTCAAGGTGACTCGGGAGCGAGTTCGTCAAATTGAAGCCAAAGCCGTTCGCAAGCTACAACATCCCGTTCGCAGCCGGCAGCTGCAAGGTTTCTTAGAAGGCATCACAGCCATTGCCGCTGGCCACTAAAAACCAATCGGGCTGCAAAAGGAAACCTGAAGCGTCAGCGAGAAAGCCCTCCGCTTGCAGTTCTGGTGTTGAAAACACGGTGTGACTGAATTCCCAAAACGATCTCGAAGAGAATTTCTTCGAGATCGTTTTTTTCGTAGACGCCGAACATTTCTATTCGGATTCCATTTCGCGGGCCTTTGACAGCCCTGATGCAACCAGCCCAGCAGGAACAGAAACCACACCCAGACCAATCAGTAAAATAAAGAACGTAAAGATGCGACCACCAAGTGTCATTGGGTAAACGTCTCCATAACCCACAGTTGTGAGTGTGATCACCGCCCACCACAGACTGTGGAATACCGATGCAAAAGCGTCTGGTTGAGCATTATGTTCGAAGTGGTAAATTCCGACAGCGGCCAGATAAAGCAATATCATGGTGACCAGAAGGAACAGAACCAGTTCCTCCCGTGCGATCAAAAACGCACGGTGAAAACGCTGCATGGCTTTGCTGTACCGGACGAGCTTAAACATCCGAAACAGACGCAAGAGCCGAAACGCTCGAATCGACCGTAGGTCAACACCGAAAGACAGGTAGAACGGCAAAATCGCAAGCAGGTCGATGATCCCCATAAAGCTGGTTGCGAAAGCGAGTTTACGGTCCGCCACAAGCAACCGAACAACGTATTCGGTCGTGAAGATCGCAACCGTTGTGATCTCGAAGATGTGAAGAATATGTCTCCACTTGGGATCAAGGTGGGGCAGTGTTTCGACACTAAATGCGATGAGTGACAGAACAATGAGAAGTTGAATCGACAGATCAAACGCGCGACCGATGAACGTGTCAGAACGTTCGATGATTTCCTTGAGTGTTGGCACAGACGTTCAGCATGTCCTTTTAAAAAACCGTGTTTCACCACGGAAAGTCTGTCTGAAATCGCTCTGAACGAAGCAAGCGACGTTTGAATTGGCGAAAATCATATGAATTGGCAGAAAGGATACCAATGACAGACCACGTCGCCAAACAAGCAACGTCAGCCAACGGTTCGACTGACAGATTCCGGCCAGACGACCTTGCTGCTCGTCTGGCGAACCGTTGGATACTGTCGGTGGCGAAATTGTCGGTGGCGAAATCGTCGACCCAATCGCCAATCCCTTTCGGGCCGCAAAATTCGGTGTCAACAACGGAAAGCTGACGCGGAAAGCTGACGCGGGAATTCGAGTCTGTGGTTTTGTAACGATCTTGCCTTGATTTTTGATATTCAACACATAAGTACGGACGATCAGGTGCTTCGGACAACGCTCAGCCTGTAGAATTGTCTCTAGGGAATTTATTACTTCGATTCGAATTTGTTCGGACCTCATGATGCATCAATCACCTTGGCGAATGATCGCCACGTTTCTGGCTCTTGCTTCCGTTGAATGTGTGACAGCAGCTGATGCTGTACAAAAAAAGGAAGTGCGTGGCCCCAATTTTGTCGTGTTTCTGGTTGACGACTTAGGCTTCATGGATATCGGAGCGAACAACTCGGAGTGCTTTTATGAAACTCCGCATATCGATGCTTTGGCGAAGTCTGGCATGTTGTTCACAAATGGATATGCGGCCAACCCCGTGTGTTCACCAACTCGCTACAGCCTGATGACAGGAAAGTATCCGACTCGAGTTCGAGCGACTAATTTCTTTTCTGGTCGTCGAGGTGGCACGTTTCGGCCGGCTCCGTTGAACGACAATATGCCTCTGGATGAAATTACGATTGCTCAGGCGTTAAAAGGAAAAGGGTACGCCACGTTCTTTGCTGGCAAGTGGCACCTTGGTGAATCCGAAGAATACTATCCTCAAAACCGAGGCTTCGATGTCAACATTGGTGGTCACACCAAAGGAGGACCGTACACAGGAAAACGGTATTTTGCTCCGTTTGAAAATCCGGAAATCAAAGTGGAAAGTCCAGAAGGCGATCATTTGCCAGCTCGACTTGCTCGAGACACTTCAAAGTTTATCGACGATCACAAAGACGCATCCTTTCTGGCGTACCTGTCGTTTTATTCGGTGCACACTCCTTTAATGGGCCGACCAGATTTGGTGCAGAAGTACAAAGCGAAGGCAGCGAAAATCAATGGAGAAGAATTCGCAACCGAAGAGCAGATCTTTCCAGCCAAACGGGGAAAACGCAAAGTGCGAATCCTTCAAAAGCATGCTGTTTATGCGGCAATGGTTGAAGCGATGGATCAAGCTGTGGGCACTGTCTTGCAGCAGATCGAAGACAGTGGAGTCGCCGACAACACAGTGGTTGTGTTTACGTCAGACAATGGTGGTCTTTCCACATCGGAAGGTTCACCGACAAGCAACCTGCCGTTACGTGGAGGCAAAGGATGGGTTTACGAAGGCGGGATTCGAGAACCTTGGATTGTGCGATATCCGGGCGTGACAAAAGCCGGCACGACTTCAGACCAGCCGATTTGTTCTATCGACCTGTTTCCGACTGTGGCTGCAGCCGCGGGAATTGATGTTCAGCACGAAATCGATGGGATCGATATTTCTCCAGCGTTAACGAATCAAGACCTTGGTCGCAAGGCGTTGTACTGGCACTATCCTCACTACAGCAATCAGGGAGGCATTCCCGGTGGAGCAATTCGCGTGGGAGACTACAAGCTCTTTGAACGTTACGAAGACGGTCGAGTTCACTTGTACAACCTGAAGGATGATGTTGGCGAAACCAAAGACTTGTCTTCGCAGATGCCCGAACGGACTCAGGAAATGCGCGACCAGTTACATGCTTGGTATCAGACAGTGGATGCTCAATTTCTTCAGCCAAAGGATGGCAAGGTCCCTTGGTCTCCAAGCCGCGATGTGCCTGCAGAAGCAACACCTGAAAGATAGTGCATTTGAAATACCAAAGAGCATCGAAAACCGTTTGGATGTGAGCCATATCTCCCGCCCTTCTTTCCTTCCATGAAACAATTCACAGAACGAGATTTTATGAAGATTCAAGCCATCACGTTTGCCGTGCTTTTATTGGCAATCAGTTCTTTGACCGTCGCTGATGACGCTTGGGTCATTGATAGTCAATCTGACTGGGAAAGTGCCACGGGGGCTGCGTCTGAACTTGAGGTGAAAGCAGGCATGATTTCACCCTCAGCCAAAAAGGCTACGTTTCAAAGCACGTTAAAGACTTTCACGAAAAAGCGTTCTGCGAGTTCTCTTGTTTTCGATCAATCTGCGATCTGGCAAAACTGGGAACCCATCAAAAACTATGGTCCAGCAAATCTTCAAGATGCTCCCGTGACTTTGGCTTTAGGTCCCCAAAATTATTGGATCTTTGGTCGCTACGGAAGTGAAGCTGGTCCAAAAAGAAAACGGAAAGGCAAGCAACCCAAAGAACGGGTGAAAAAGCCAAAACACAATCCAGAGCCTGCTACGCTGGAAGGCTTTGACGTGCCTTTATTGACAACTCAATTCGCAAACCAGTACGACGCTCCCGGCGGTTTGAAGCAGGGCAAAGGGGGCTATCATGCGTGGCAAAGTCGAGACCTCGTGAATTGGGTGCATCATGGCCCTGTCACAGAAGGCTTTTCCAAATGGGTGACCAGTGCAGAACACATCGATGGCAAAACGTTGATCTATTACGACTTCCCCAACGATCAAGATTCTCATGTCTATGTTGATTCTGATCTCACGGACGGTGAGCCAGGAAAAAACATGGGCAAGGCTGTTGAAGATCCTTCACACGGTTCGGATGCTGGATTTATTCGAGACCTTGAAGGCAACATGCATGTGATTTTTGAAGATTGGAGCCCCATTGACGCTAACAAACGTTCTTGGGATTCACCTCTTGCCGGCCACGCAGTTAGTCCGAACGGAATCACCGGATTTCAAATTCAAAAGCCAGCTGTCGACAATCGCACCAAAGCCACAGGCGAAATCAAAACCTACAAGCATCCTCATTGGTTAAAAGAAGATCCAGAACACTATAAAACCAACGTGGCTGAATATGAATTTCATGAGCCAGAACAAGAAGCCTATGGAGACTGGGCATCGATTTGTGTGGGAGGCCAGTACTATTTATTTGGCGACTACGATCCGGTTGGTGGTCACAGTATGAGTGTGGGTTGGTTTACTTCGCCCAGCATGGATCAGCAATTCACTTGGTGCGACCACATCGGCAAAGGCCATCCTGATCCAGATGTCTGTTTCGCTGAAGGCCGCTTCTATTTGGTGACTCAACAAAACACCGATTTTTCTAGCCCCGGACCATGGGTTGATGGTGTGGAAGTTCGAGGCGGTGTCGATACAGACAACGATGGTCAAGTTGATGAGTGGACCGAATGGCAGACCGTTAAAGAAAGCTACGACTACACACCAGGTTTTGCAAAGCAAATCAAAAAGACACCTGCATCCCTCGACCTTTCAGGGCTACCACAAGGTTATGGATTTCAGTTTGAAGTTCGCTTGACAGACACCACAGACAATAAGTCGAAGCCGATGCTGGACAAAGTCACCATGACATTCAATCCAGATGATGCTTAGGCAAATGACAGGATTGAGTTTGATAGCAAAACGGGTCGCTTTCGTTTCATCGAACGGAAGCGGCCGCGTACTGCGACTTGCTGAAACGCAAAGTAACCCTTGTTAACCTCGAGGGTGACACTTGCTGTGGACAGATTTTAAACGAGTGTGATCCACGTGAGTGTAAACCTGAGTCGTGCGGATACTGGCATGCCCTAGCATTTCTTGCAGTGCTCGAATATCGGCTCCTCCGGCCAACAAGTGAGTCGCAAAACTGTGACGCAAAGTATGAGGACTGATGCCTGCGCCGCAGCCGATTCGTTGAGCATATCGTTGCAGAAGCTTCCAGATCATTTCACGGCTGAGCTGCTTTCCACTGCGAGACACAAATAGCCAACCTTCGTCGTCGCTTAAAGAAACCATGTCTGTGCGTTCACGGTTCATGTACGTGGTGATGGCTTGAATGGCGACCGGGGTCAAAGACACCATCCGTTGTTTGTTTCCCTTTCCGGTACACTTGGCGTATCGATCCTGCATGTTCAAATCGTTAAGCTTTAAGCCTGCCACTTCGGAAACTCGACAACCTGTCGCGTACATGACCGCTAGCAGTGCTTTGTCTCGATAGGCATAGCGATCGATGGATGCTACGGGCGCATTGAGCAGTTCGTTTACCATTTCGGGGCTGAGTACGGCAGGTAGTTTTTGCCACAGCTTGGGAGTGCTGACTAAATCGACAACGCTTTCATTGATGATTGATTCCAGCATCAGATAGCGAAAGAACATGCGTATTGCAGCCAGGTTTCGAGCAATACTGGTGCCAGCCAAGTCCTGCTCTTGAAGATGCTGCAAGAATGAAGTCAGTGTGGGGACGTCCATTTCGTGGACAGTGCGGCGAGAATTCTTGGCGTTCCAGTCGAAAAATTTGGCTAGGTCTCGACGGTAAGCCTGAACGGTATTTCCCGACATTCCACATTCGGCTTCGAGGTACGCTAGGAAGCCATTGAGCCAAGAAGATGGGTCTTGAAAACCGCCTCCTGAAAAGCGACTGCCCGCCGGTGGTTTTTTTCGCTTAGCCATATCAAGTTGGGCTTTAGAATTCAGGGCGCACGAAAAATCGCCGTCACCGTTCAGAGGGGGTCGAACGGTGACGGCGACGATGAAACCGTTTTGCAACGGTGTTCGGACCGAAATCAAATGCCAAAACTGACACGACCGAAATCGATCGACACCAATTCAGACAAAGGCAAAGTTGAAACGTGGCAGTTGCCAGAATCGATTCGCCCCTTGATTCTTATCGTCGCGAAACACAAGGATTTCCCCGCTATTTCGCAAGGTTGAACGATGTTGGGCAATGGAGTCAAATCAATGCACTCAGAGCTATCTTGACCGGTTTAACCTGCGCGACGATTAAACATTCCACGAACAGCCCCAACACCCGCAAGCTTGCTGATAAGTAGCCAATACCTGCATCGCGCGGTCCGTTTACTGTTTGCGAAACACCAGCAGGTAGTTTTCGTTCAGGCCATCAATTTTCACTTCCTTCACAAAGTGAAAGCCAGACGCTTCAATTTCTGCTCGAAAGGTTTCTTTGCCTGCTCGAACATGCCCCATCACCCAGTCTCGAGACTTACCGATGATGCGTTCAAAGTCGACCACGACTAGTTCGCCACCTTGATTGAGAGCTCGATGAATTGACTTTAACATCGCGTCTGGATGTTCAAAGTGATGATAGGTGTCACAGACGAATGCCTTGTCGACTTTTCGATTGAGTAGTTGAGTAGAAAGGGAATCGTTACGAACAACTGTGACGTTGTCGAGATGGCCGTTGGTGACTCGCTGTTCAAGATAGGCCACCAAGCGAGGAGAAATGTCAATCGCATAGACTTTCCCAGCTGTTCCCACGGCATCGCTAAACAATTCTGTAAACAGCCCTGTTCCTGCTCCAATATCAGCAATCGATTCACCATCAGACAAAGCAACTGCATTCAGGATTTCATTTCGCTGAGCATAGATTTCACGACTTTCAACTTCGAAACGATTCACCCATTCCTGAGCATCCATGCCGGGGGCTAAAAACTGATCGTTAATTCCTGCTGGAACAGTGCGAAATTCGGTTGGATTGATTGCTCGTGACGTTTGGATTTCTTTTTCCGGCTGAGAGGAATCTTCAGCTGGCTTGAGATCCTTCTTGGTCTCATCGGTCTTTGACTCTTCTGAATCAGTGCTCGTTGCTTCGCGAGCAAGCGTGCGGCTTTGAGAAATCGT
>CAYTUE010000029.1:0-9990 GCA_964441085.1 uncultured Planctomycetaceae bacterium | reverse complement strand
CTTCTGAATCAGTGCTCGTTGCTTCGCGAGCAAGCGTGCGGCTTTGAGAAATCGTCCTGCTTGGAATGGTCAACGGCATTCGCTCAACCGGACCATCAGACAGGGTTAACGTTGGGCGTGAGCGACCGGTGTGCAACCGTCTTCGTAGCAGAGGGCGATCCGATTTAACAGGTTCGCTCGGACTGCTTTTCGCGGGGAGTGATGGTGGGTTGGGGATCAGCAGTTCGGCTTTTTCTGATGCTTCAACTTCAACCGCAGATTCGGGGCCAACAACTTCTTGCAAAGTCGATTTGGGATCAACTGGTTTTAAAACGATCACACCGTCTGTTTCCAGAGTGCCTTGATTATCACTGGGGATGACGTCAGCGGTTGCATCATCACGAGTTGGTTTCTCTGGATCTGCTGGAGTGTTACTCGCTGGGATTGTGCTCGTGTCATCCGTGTCATCCGTGTCGTCAGATTCAGGTTCTGTGGATTGGTTGTCGCGATATTCAGCGCGGTCGGTGTTGGTGGCTTTCCAGTGATCTTCCGCTGCTTGGTGATTCAACTCATCCAGTTGCTTTTGGATGATCGCTTCGGTTGCAGATTGCTTAATCCGGCGATTTGCAGTCGCCCCGATTGGTCCTGTCATGGGCATGTCCGAAAGCTCACCTTGCTTTGGCGGACTTTGCTTCGCGATCGCTTCGTTTGCAGAAGAAGTTGTAGGCAGGGCCGTGTGGGTTGCTTGGGAGGAATCGGCGATGGCAGCTTCGGATTCAACGTTTTCTGGTTCAACGGTTTCCGGTTGTTGAGCTTCTGGTTGTTGAGCGACATTTGAAGTCTCTGCGACTTCAACTGGTTGCGTCTGTGATGGTTGCGTCTGTAAGGTACCGGCTGATTCGTTTTTGTCGTCCAGAACTCGCCCTTGTGAAATTCCTCGAGCGCGAATTCGCCGTCCGGAATTTTGGCGATTTAACATTGCCGTACGGGCTGGCTCGGCCTTTTCTGTTTGAGGCACTGCTTGCCGTGGATTGACTCGATCCAGATAGATATTCAACGCATTGACGGAGTGATACAACGGACTGCACTTCACGTACTCTTTGCGATTGTTGAGCAGGTCTCGAGCAGTCGTTTCAATGGCTCGTCGTACCCATCTTTGGTTCAATTCTCTTTGAGGCAATGCAAGCATCAAGAATTCAAGCACGTGACCGGACGATGCCATTCGCTTATTGAAGTCGGGGCTGTACGTTCGAGTTCGTAAGTAGTTCGACGACAGGGTGCCATTCGGGTTTTGCAAGCGTCGAGCTGTGTTGATGTAGTACCGCAGTTTGTTTTCAGCCTGTAACCAGACTCCGCGTAAAGGCTTGCCTTCTTGAAGATAGACGTTTCTTGCGTGAGCCAACGCAAAGAGCCCATGAGTTCCACCGCAGGCAGCCCCTTTTAAAGGTCGCTTCGTTTGATCTGCAACGAGGAGTTCGATGCTACAAACATCACCATTCTGATTTCGCCAAACAGCATCAGGTGGCAAGTAGCGACTTAGCGCCCACAGTGTCCAAGTGGGTTCATCTTTCTTGGTGTCGCACGTTGTTTTTGCGTGTTCGACCATGTCAGCGATTGAAATTGGGCCGGTTGCTGTTTGGAACTGATGATCTTTTTCGAGACCACACATCGATAGCACGGCCAGCATTTGATTGGCATGACCTTCAAACGCATAAGGCACACTGTAAGGATGGGCTCGACCACCGTATTGAGTTTTTTCGAACCAGGCATCACCATCAAAGAACTGTCCTTGAGCCATCCATTCTAGGCCATTCACTTCTTGCTGTTGGTGCAAGATGTGAAATTCCTGCCGTAGGCCGAGCAACGCATGCATCATTTGCCATGGTGTGTGCTGATCGCTACTTAACAGTCGTCGAGACGTTGTATCGACGGCTTCTTGAGCAATTCGAACTAAGCCGTCTCGAGACTCCAAGCGTTGCCCCAACGAAATCGATTGCACTCGCAGTCGACGTGAAGGATCACGAGCGATTTCTGGCAATGAAATCTGTGGTTCAACTGCATCAACATTCAGTTCACTTGTGTTGACTTCATCAATGTCTGATTCGGATTGTGATTGAGCGAAACCACAACTTGGCAAAAGACACGTCAACGAGATGATAAGGATACTGAACATTTCTGTTCGCTGGTGTAGCAGCATCTTTGTTCGCTCCGGAAGTTAACGAGACCAGTGTGGTATTCGTAAAACGACAATCAAATGGAGGGCAGCGGTCGCTCGGACAACGGCACTCATCCTGATTATTCGGTCTGTTTCGATTGTTCCTTGACGCTGTTCGAAACTCCGCAAGCCAATGCGGAATGCCGTTCCATGGCACTTCCGAAATGGTAACGGGGAGAATCTGTGACGATTGCTGGCTCGTACCCATGATCAAAATCAAAACAGAAGCCTCGTGGACTCATGCCATATCAAACCACAGTTGAGAGCCGAAAAGGTTGTTCCAAAATGTTCGTTCGTGCGGGCTGCAATGGCAGAAATCTGCCAGATTGGTCGATCTCGGCACATATTGCCGAAAACGATTTGCGTGAACGCTCTTTGCTGTTCGATGACAGTCTTGGCAATCAGCCAGAATCTTTCAGGATGTTAGGTTCTTACAAACCAGAGGGACTGGTTCAGGCATTGCCTGTTTTACATAGCGGAAGGAGCCGTGTCCGAGGATTACTCCAGGCTTGACGGAGAATGACGTTGATGGCGCGACGAACATACACACTCTTACTTTGCACCGGCATGTTGTCGTTGGGTCTTGCTTTGGGCGGACATTTGCAAAGCGGAGCTTTCTCAACCACGGCGAATGCAGTGCCAATCAGCGCAGCCTCCGACGATTTTGGGAATACTGATCCGTTGACTCGAAGTGGTCAGCACATATCAGAAATTTCTACACGAGTCATGCCAACCGCCGTTCACATTCAGGCGACACGACGTGAAAAAGACGGTCGTCGAGTAGAAGAAACTGGGTCGGGAGTCTTCGTTCGCAGTTCCAAGGTGAAGGGACTGTTTATTGTTACCAACAACCACGTGATTCGGGGAGCCGAACTGAACGCCATCGAGTTGCGAACCTTTGACGGTGTGACGTTGAATCCCGTACGAATTTTTCGAGACGCTGAAACAGACCTTGCCATTATGCAAGTACGAGAGATGAGCGTCACGATTGGACGTTGGGGCAATAGCGACAACGTATCCATTGGAAACTTTGTCTTGGCAGTGGGCAGCCCGTTTGGGTTAAGTCAGTCTGTTACCATGGGAATTGTGAGTGCCAAGGGACGTCGAGATCTGACTTTAACCGACGACCGTTCTGTGACCAATCAAGATTTCATTCAAACAGACGCGGCCATTAACCCTGGCAACAGTGGTGGGCCATTGATTGATATGCAGGGCAACGTAATTGGTATCAACACAGCGATTGCCAGTAACAGTGGTGGCAACGAAGGAATCGGGTTCAGCATCCCGTGCAACTTAGCGAAGCATGTTTTTGAGCAACTGGTTCAGTATGGACGAGTTCGTCGAGCCTACCTCGGAGTCGAACTGGATAACAACTTTACTTCAACAACAGCTCGACGGCTTGGGTTGGAACGAGCCACGGGGGCTCGAGTCACTCGAGTGTATCGAAATCAGCAGCCAACTCCCGCATCACTTGCTGGAGTCCGTATGGACGACATCATTGTGAGCTTCAACGGGGTTCCTGTGGCCGACGAAAACCACCTGATCAACTTGGTGAGCTTGGCAGACATTGGCACACCGATTCGAATTGAAGTTTATCGAGCAGGACGGCGTCAGCAGTTGTCATTGCGACTGACTGAACGAGAAACCTATCAATCCGCAAACAGTGAATTTGGACATAGTCTTCGGCCTAAAAAATAGGCTGCTCAGACATGCCAATTGAATCAGCTGCAGCGGTCGGTGTTCGCTGCAGCTGATTCCACTTATGTTGCTTCTTATGACGGTGTTGTGTCGCCGGTTTCTGCTTCTTTCCCGTTGAGGCATTTGTCGATTTGACGAACCGCCTGGCGTAGCCTTTGGCTGTTTTCGACAATAGCTAGTCGCAACCAACCTTCTCCATCGTCTCCGAAACCTCGCCCGGGGCTAACAGCGACTCCGCCTTCGTTTAAAAGTTTCATCGCGAATTCGATGGATCCCATGTCTTTGTATTGGTCAGGCATTTTGGCCCACACAAACATGCCTGCTTTGGGAGGATTCACGTTCCAGCCCAGTCGTGTCAGCCCTTCGCACAAAACGTCTCGTCGCTTTTGGTATTCTTGAGTGATGCTTTCGACAGCTGCATCGCAGTGTCTCATGGCCACGATGGCTGCGATTTGCACGGGCTGAAAAATTCCGTAGTCGTAGTAACCTTTAATGGTTGCCAACGCTCGGACCATTTCTTGGTTGCCACAGCAAAAACCAATTCGCCATCCTGCCATGCTGTAGCTTTTGCTCATGGACGTCATTTCGACTCCAACATCTGATGCTCCCGGAGTTGCTAAAAAGCTGGGAGCCTGATAGCCGTCGTAGCAGATGTCTGCATAGGCAAAGTCGCTGATCACGAGAAAGCCGTGCTTCTTAGCCAGTTTCACGAGGTCGACGTAAAAATCGCTTTCGATGACAGTCGCCGTGGGATTGTGAGGAAAGTTGACAACCAGAACCTTGGGCTTAGGCACCATGTTTTCGCAGGTGTATGCGATGTTCTGTAAAAAGGTGGCGGGATCACGTGTGTCTAAAGTAATCACATTTCCAGACGCCAACATCACAGCGTACACATGAACTGGAAAGTAGGGCGATGGCACAATGGCAGTGTCGCCAGGTCCAAGCAGGGCGAGACACAAGTGGCTGAATCCTTCCTTGGAACCAATACAGGCGAGGACTTCGGAATCTGGGTCGAGTCGAACGCCGTATCGTTTCCAGTATCGCGCCGCCACTTCCTTGCGCAGATTGCCGATTCCATTGCTCACAGAATATCGGTGGTTACGAGAATCCGACATGGCTTCTTCCACCTTTTGCACGATCAGCGGATCGGGCGGGTCGGTGGGATTTCCCATGCCTAAGTCAATGACATCAACACCTTCGACTCTCAGCTGGTACTTCCGTTTGTTGATTGCTCCAAACATATAAGGAGGCAAACGATTGACTCGATCAGCTACTGGAATAGAAAATGGAGTGTCTTCAAACAGAACTTCTGATTCGCTGCGCATGAGGATATTTTTCTGAGAGACGATCATCGATGGAACGCCGAGTTTAGAAAATCCACTCGGCAACTCCTACCCTGTTAAGAGCGAGGGCATTGTGTTGTAAGAAATGAAGAGAGTTTTGGTTGAATTGAGACACGCCTGTTTTGGCCTCTTGACGGCTTTGATGCAGGCAATTTCAGCCATGTTACCAATGAATTTCCTCCCAAAACGGCTGTTCCGTTGGAAACCAGCTTTGCTGTGCCTTTCGGTTGCTTGCGGTCAAATGAAGGAATCGGTCAAATGTGTGGTAAGATTTTTCCAAATCATCCATCTGAAATTTTGGAACCTCGTTCCAAAAAATGCGACCGAAGCATATCGGGGCTCGGTATTGTCGAAATCAAGAGATTCACTTGTCGACCGGAGCGAATAAAAGTGAGTGCAAAACGAGATCGCACCGGGCAACATCTATGAACGAAAAATATTGGTTTTTAAAAAAGTGCAACCTCTTCGGTCACCTGTCAGATCGCGATCTGCAAGAACTGGAACGCACCTGCTTTGTTCGTGAATATGGGCGAGGCGAAATGGTGTATTTGCCCAGCGATCACAGTGATTCTGTGCTGTTATTGGCCAAGGGACGCATTCGCATCTTTCACCTGACTCCGGAAGGCAAACAGGCCATTTTAGGCTTTGTCGAACCCGGAGAGGTGTTCGGAGAGCTCAGCTGTTTTCAACAAAGTACTCGCGAAGAGTACTCCGAAACCACCACCAAGAGCCTTGTTGTGATGATGCCCTATCACACAATGCAGCACTTAATGGCTCGCTCGCCTGAAGTTTCCATGAAGATGACTCGGCTGTTTGGCCTGCGACTTAAAAAAATTCAACGCAGGTTGAAGTCGTTGCTTTTTCGGACAAGTCGAGAAAAAGTAGGCCATTTGCTGCTAGAGCTTGTCGAGCAGTATGGAAAAGTTGTCCCAGAAGGTCTTCTGATTACGCAAAAGCTGTCTCACCAAGACATGGCCTCCATTATCGGTGCGACTCGAGAAACGGTCACGATTACTCTTGGTGAGCTTCAAGAAGAAGGAATCGTGTCGATCGAACGCCGCTTGATCACGCTGAAAAATGCCGATCATCTTGCCAGTTCGATCGATTTTGGACCTGTGATTCCAGCCATTGCATCGTAATCGTGTGGAGGATCACAGAGTTTCTTGGGATTTTTGCCGATCGTTTCTAGAACGTTCCAGATGTATTACCCCTGTTAGGCGATTGTGCTCTAAACTGGTAAGACACAGGAAGGACGCTTAGCGATTCCATGGGCGTTTTAAGAGACAAGGGTTAAGAAATGAGTAGCGACCAAAATTGGAAACCATGCCCTCAGGGAACTTTGTCTGAGGTTAAGGCAACGCAAAAGCGAAGTGATGAGTCTCCTGTGATGGCTCGACGAGCGGCTCTCGGACTTCTACTGACTGCCGGAGTTGCGACTGGTGTGGCTGTCACGCAGTCGGGATCAGCCCCAGAAGTTCGCAAACTGACGTGTTCCACTGCGAGTGGTATGCTTCCACAATATCTCGAAGGCGAATTGCACGCCAACGACTTGGCATCTCTAGAAAACCACCTGGCTCATTGTTCTCTGTGTCAGGGCAAACTGGACATGCTGCGAAAAGAATATCAGGCATAAAGCGAACTGTTTCAACAGCTTGCGTTTTATGAGCCCTGCCAGCATGCTCTGTGCCAGTCATTACTCTCTGGCACAGTCATTGCCGTCGGTGTCTCATGCCCTACCTGCGGCACCGTTCTCGCTCAATCACTGCACTTTGAGCTTATTCGTAAAGAAAACTTCCAAGCAATCGCCATAGAAGACGGGTTGGCGTTTTCTTGCTCCTTGGGAACGAAGGTCACTAGCCAACAGGGCAAGTATTTGGAGAATCCAAGATCGTGATTCCTATCAAAGTAGGAATTTCTTCATGATAAATAGACAGCTGCTATGCTGTTGGATGTCTTTAAGTTTGCCGTGTCTAGTTCATCCTCACAAACTTTTCAGCAAGAATTTGAGCTTCAAGTCAGTCAGTTGACTTCAAACCCTCAAGCAGCTCTTGCTTCAATGTTCGATCTTGCTGCCAGTCGTTTGGTGCGTTTTGCAACCGGAATGACGGCCAGCCAAGACGATGCTGAGGATGCTGTGCAAAGTGCATTTTCTAGAATCGCGGCAAAACCCAAACTGTTGATGAAGGCGACCTATCCGTGGCCTTATTTTATCAGAACGGTAAGAAACGAGGCTCTTCGAATTTTGCAGAAGCGGCGCACGAGTCGTCTTGGAGAATTTGATACTGAGTGCAGCGATGACACCGCAGAACGAGTGATTCAACGTGAAGAAACGGCAGATTGGGTTCAACGAATTTTAAAAAGCTTACCCAGCAATCAATCTGAAGTTGTGATTTTGAAACATTGGGAGGAATTGACCTTCGCAGAAATTGCGGATGTACTTGGAAAGTCTCAAAACACGGTTGCCAGCCGGTACCGATATGCAATGGAAAAACTTCAGAGAAGCCTTGAACCTTTGATCGCTCGCGAAGAAAAAACAACGGAAGCAAATGCTTCTCCGTTATAAAAGAACGACTGTTGATGAACCTTCCAGCCAGATTGCCTGAAAGGTTTATCAAGCGATTCAATTACGTCCCCTTGATGATCAAATGCATTTCATTTTTTAATCGTTCGATTTTTTATCACACCGACTGACACTGCAGCATGAGTTCTTGCACTGTTTGTCTTCCACCATCATGAGCGTTTCACCTTACCCAGTGTCAGAGCCTGTGCTGCCAGAACATCAGCTGCTGGCTGATGCTGCACCAGAAATTGAACTGTCAGTCGACTTTCGTGCGAAGGTTCTGAAGGAATGCGCTGCGAGCCGAGCGCTGGCTCAAAAAGTTTTTGCCGCAAAGGTCATCGCCGCAATACTCGCCATCTTGCTGGCGGGGACTGTCACCTACAGCATGTGGAATACTGAAGCGACTGTTCAGCCGCCGCCGCAGCCAGCTGAAGTGCCTGGGGCTCAGCCAACGAGCAGTCCCGACTTTCCATCACTCAGCCCTGAATAGCGTATTTGCTGTCGTGCTTTGCGCCGTGCGGAATGACAGCCCCGTGCGGAATGACAGCGCCGTGCATCCGTCAAGCAGGTCACAAAACAAAGCAGGTCACAAAACAATCAGTGTGATCGTTTCTCAGAATCGCGTTGGCTGCCGCTGGCCTAAGTTGAAGCCCGATTGGTTGAGTTCCAATGTGCTCAACGACAGCAACGCCTTCTGAGATGACACAGCCTGATACTTACACAGTATCTAGGTAGCGGTTAAAGACATTTTCCAGCAGTTCTTGACGACCGCTTCCATTGGTTGCCGCTTCGCCTTTTTCCAACATCAGCTTTTCCAGTTCACCAAAGTTGGTTTGGCCTGCTTCGATCTTCTTGCCCAGATCTGAATCCCAACTGCTGTAGCGAGCAGCGACGACGTCACTTAACGCACCATCTTCGATGATCTTGGCGGCCACTTTAAGACCTCGAGCAAACGCATCCATGCTTCCGATGTGAGCATAGAACAGGTCGACAGGTTCAAAGCTTTCTCGACGAACCTTGGCGTCAAAGTTCACTCCACCAGGAGCCAAGCCGTACTTCAGCAGGCTCAGCATAATTTGAGTCGACAGGTAGTAGTTGGTCGCAAACTGGTCGGTATCCCAGCCCAGCAAGAGGTCTCCTGTATTGGCATCAATAGAACCCAAGGCATTTTGCATGCCCGCATATTCCAGTTCATGCATCATTTCGTGACCGGCCAATGTCGCATGATTGGTTTCGATGTTCAGCTTGAAGTGATCTTCAAGTCCGTAGGTTCTTAAAAAGTTCAAACAGGCGGCAGCGTCGCTGTCATACTGATGCTTGGTTGGTTCTTTAGGCTTGGGTTCAATCAGAAACTGCCCTGTAAAACCAATCTCCTTGGCATAATCGACGGCCATGTGAAAGAACCGCCCGAGATGATCTAGCTCTCGCTTCATATCGGTGTTGTAAAGGCTTTGATAGCCTTCTCGACCACCCCAGAAAACGTAGTTTTCGCCGCCCAATTCCTTGGTGACTTCCATCGCCTTTTTCACTTGAGCAGCCGCGTATGCGTAGACTTCCACATTACATGTGGTTGCCGCCCCGTGCATAAAGCGAGGGTTGCTGAACATGTTGGCCGTTCCCCACAACAACTTCACTCCTGTGCGTTCTTGTTCTTCTTTCAGAACAGCTGCAACAGCGTCGAAGTTCGCATTGGATTCTGCCAAGCTCGCTCCTTCTGGTGCGACGTCTCGATCGTGAAACGCGTAGAACGGAGCATCCAGCTTTTCGAAGAATTCAAAGGCGACTCGAGCACGATTGCAGGCGTTTTCAACGGATTCTGTTCCGTCGTCCCAAGGACGTACGGCTGTTCCGGGACCAAAGGGGTCACCGCCTGTGCCTCGAAACGTGTGCCAGTACACAACCGTGAAACGCAGGTGCTCTTTCATGGTTTTGCCAGCAACGATCTCGTCTGGGTTGTACCAACGAAACGCCAGAGGGTTGTCTGACTGAGGACCTTCGTACTTGATCTTTGAAACTTCTGGAAATGCACTCATGAAAGTCTTTGATTCCGCAAAACGATAGGCATGAAAAAGGATGCCTTTTGATGATGGTCATGTTTTTCGATGTCAGCAAAACACACGGGCAAACAAGAAAACACCATCGATCAGGCACGCCTCCCAATCTAGCCAAGAAACAGCTTTGGGTGAACCGAAATG
>CAYTUE010000028.1:0-40005 GCA_964441085.1 uncultured Planctomycetaceae bacterium | reverse complement strand
AGCAAGACAGTTCGGTCGCACGGGTTTTGTGTTCCGAGTATGGACAGCGTTGTTCGGAATGCTGAAGCTGGGATTTCCACTTCGTGTTGAGTGGTGAAATACTGATTCGATCGCCGATTGGCTTGCTTGATTCAGGTTTGATTGGTTTGGTCGGTCGGTTCGTTTTGTAGAAAGGGCAGGGAACTCGATGCAGGTACGATCTGGAATTCCAGTGTCTCCCGGTGTTGTTGAGGGGCCAGCGTTAGTGCTGGGCTCAGAGCAATTTCGGATTCCGCATCGCTATGTCCAGAAAGACGTCGTCCAAGCAGAAACCGAACGATTTCACGCGGCTCTTGATAAAGTCTGCAGCGAAATCGAAGACAACGAAATGTTGGTGAGCCATCAGTTGGGCAGTCAGTATGGAGCCATCTTTTCGGCTCATTTGCAGATGGCCCGCGACCCACGGCTGGTCGGTGAAGTCACGCAGTTGATTCAAGACCAGTGTTATTCTCCAGAATACGCGGTGAGCAAGACGTTGCGTCAATACGCAGTTCAGCTGCAAAAGCTGGGTGATAAGTACTTGTCTGATCGAGCTTTAGATATTTTTGAACTCGAAAAGCGGCTGCTGAGAAACCTGCTTGGCGAAAGCCGTGAGGAACTGAGCAATTTAACGGAACCTGTCGTGATTTTGGCTCACGATTTGACACCCGGTGAAACAGCTCGTTTGAACACCGAATTTGTACTGGGCTTTGCGACCGAAGTCGGTGGTCACACCAGCCACACGGCCATTTTGGCTGGAGCATTAGAAATTCCCGCCGTCGTAGGACTGGGGAAATGTCTTGCGGGTGTGAGCGGCGGCGAGATGGTGATTCTTGATGGTGACCATGGTCAGGTCATCATTGAGCCCGATGAAAGTAGTTACGAGCGTTTTCGAACGTCTCGAGACCGCAATGTTCGTGTACGTCGCCGTTTGGATGATTTGGGTGAGCTGGACGCCGAAACCACTGATGGACAGCGTATTTTGCTGCATGGGAACATTGAATTTCCCGAAGAAGTCGAATCCTGCATCAATCGAGGTGCAGACGGTGTCGGTTTGTATCGTACCGAATTTTTGTACTTAAATGGCAATGCGGAGCCCACAGAAGAAGACCACTACGATGCCTATTGCAAGGTTTTGAAGGCTTGTGGTGACCGCCCGGTTGTCTTTCGGACGTTGGATCTGGGGGCAGACAAAGTGCCGTCTCAGGTTTCAGAGCGGTTTATTGCGAGTCAAAACCCGATGTTAAGTCTTCGCAGTGTTCGATTAAGCCTGCAAAACACATCGTTGTTTAAAATTCAGTTGCGAGCACTTTTGCGAGCAGCATTGACGGGGCAAGCAAAAATTATGTTCCCCTTGGTGTCGACATTACTTGAATTCCGTCAAGCGCGCATGATCTTGACGGACGTAATGGAGGACCTTGAGGACGAAAAAATCCCATTTCAGCGGGGAATTCCCGTGGGAATGATGGTCGAAGTGCCATCGGCTGTGATGTTGATTGAAGAGTTTGCTCGTGAGATCGATTTTTTCTCGATTGGCACAAATGACCTCATTCAGTACACCTTGGCCTGCGACCGTTCTGATCCTTCAGTTGCAAATTTGTACCGTTCTGGCGATCCTTCCATTCTCAGAATGATTAAGAAGGTGCTACAAGCGGCGAAAGATGAGGGAAAACCGGTTTCTGTCTGTGGTCAGATGAGTTCCGATCCTCGATTTGTGCCGCTTCTGCTTGGGCTGGGTCTCAGGCAGTTTAGCGCAATCCCACATTCCATACCTCGACTGAAAGAAGTCGTACGAAATATATCCATTCCCGAAGCAGAACGAATCGCGGCCTACGCTTGCGAACTGGATCTGGCTCGGGACGTAGAACATTACCTTTTAGGAGAGCTGGGCAGATTCTGTCCGGATCTCGTTGTTTGACATACCACGAACGGTCTTTCATGGTCGTTCACCCATTCACTCAGAATGAACACACAAATTAGGTTTCACAAATTGACCTTCGGCAGACAGCTGAAAGGGCTTTTATGAAGCAGGTTTGAACGAGCATCCGCATCTGCAGATGCTCGGCGTTTGCAGATCGTTGTTAGAAAAAGAAAGGTGCCTTGAAAGCCGTCGTTTGTCTGTTGATTCCTTCCCTGAGAAGGTTCCGGTAGGTGAACAATGAATCTGTTTCTGTGATGCCCATGATCAGCTTTTGATCACGGTCGATTCCAGACAGCATTGCATAGTGAAAGATTCTGTCAGTTGGTACAGATCCAGCAAATTTTTTAAGTGGCGAATTGCTGCTTGAAGGCTTGTGGTTTGACCGAGTTGGCAGAAGCAAACATCGTGCAAGATTGACATTGTGTCGATCTGACATTGTGCAGAGCGACTCATGTACAGATGAGATTTTGAGATCGACTGAAATGGGAAGAGCATTCTTTTCCAACACGTCTGAAACGAAGTCACGGCAGCGCCAATTTTTCTTTTTCCAACTGACCCGTTCTGGCACGTTTGGTGTTCGTTCATAGGAACGAAAGCTGAAAACATGAAGAAAGAAATGCTGGTCAATGTACTGCAACCGGAAGAAAGCCGAATTGCAGTTGTTGAAGACGGAGTTCTAGAAGAACTGTACGTCGAACGCACAAGCGCCGAAAACTACACGGGCAATATTTACAAGGGGAAGGTGGTCAACATCGAACCCAGTATTCAGGCCGCCTTTATCGACTTTGGAGTCGGACGAAATGGCTTCCTGCATGTCAGTGATGTTGAATTTCAGTACTACAAACATTTGATGAAGGATGGCGAAGGCAATCCGGCTGATGATGATGACGAAGACGGTGATTCATCAGAACGCGGTGGTCAACGCGGTCGTGGTGGCCGACCTCCCAAGCATCTGAACGAACGCAATGCTCGCAATAAGCCTCCGATTCAGGAGATCTTTCAACGCGGTAGCGAAGTTCTCGTGCAGGTGATCAAAGAAGGGCTTGGTAATAAAGGCCCCACTCTTTCCACTTATATTTCAATTCCAGGTCGCTACTTGGTGTTGATGCCCGGTTTGCAGCGAGTTGGCATTAGCCGGAAGATCGTGGATGAAAAAGCTCGCCGACAGCTTCGTGACGCAATGCGAAATATCCAGCCACCACCGGGCTTGGGTTTTATCGTGCGAACCGCTGGAGTTGACCGCGATGAAAAAGACCTGAAACGTGACTTGAAGTACCTGTTACGGCTTTGGGAAACGATTGTTGAAAAGATCAAGTCGACAACGGGGCCATGCGAAATCTACGCTGAATCCGACATGATGATTCGTACGATTCGTGACATCTACAACAAAGAAGTGGATGCAGTCTGGATCGACGAAGACGCGGCCTATGAAAAGGCTCGCGAATTCATGAAGATTGTGATGCCCAAGCACGTCAGTCGCATCAAGCGATACAACGAACCAGAACCGATGTTTGCGTTCTACGGAATCGAAGACGAAATCGTTCGCATTCAGGACCGCAACGTGCCTTTGGATGGCGGTGGTTCACTTGTCATCGATCAAACCGAAGCCTTGGTTGCGATTGATGTGAACAGCGGTAACTTTCGAGTCGCCAACGATGCCGAAGAAACGGCGTATCGTATGAATATGCGAGCGGCCGAAGAAATTGCTCGTCAGATTCGTTTGCGAGACTTGGGTGGGGTCATCGTGAATGACTTTATCGATATGCGAGACGAGCGACATCGGCGCAGCGTGGAACGTGCTTTGAGAAACGCTGTAAAGCGAGACCGAGCGCGCACACGTGTTCTGCGAATCAGTCCGTTTGGTCTGATTGAAATGACACGTCAACGAATTCGTCCTTCGCTTCGCCGTAGCGTGTACGAAGATTGCCCCTGCTGTAATGGGGTTGGTCAGGTGAAGACGGCCGAAAGTCTGACGATCGAAGTCATGCGATTGGTGATGTCGGCTGGCAGCAATGATGACGTGGCCGTGATTACGATTGAAACTCATGACCGAGTTGCCAACGATCTGAACAATCGTAAGCGAAAAGAATTGATCGCTTTGGAAGACGAGCGAGACATTATGGTGACGATTAAGTCTCGATCGGATGTGAAGCCAGAGTACCTGTCTGTCACTTGCAAAGATGACAATGGTAAGGATGTGCCGTTTCAGGTGGTCTGATTTCCAAGGACTTGGTCAGGTTTTGCCAGCGTCAAGCTCGGGGTTTTCCCGTGTTTGAACTGGCTAAAGTGTGAAATTTCTTGTGTTGGAGCCAATGATCCCAATTTGATTGGGTTGTTCTCATTGGTCTGAAAGCTGGCAATTACTGCGAAACCCTTGGTTTTTTGGTGTTGCCATTCCAAAATTCGACAGAAAGGCGGGAATAGGGCTGAACGCCTGTTTTTCCGCCTCGATCTGTCCGAAAGTTGCGTTATACTCCGCGACCCGTCAGAAATATTGCTGGCGATTTACTGATTTTAATCACTCTGTGACAGTTCTCTTCTTGGGCATTTTGCCATGTTTGCCATCATCGAAAATGGAAGCCGCCAGCATCGAGTGCAGGAAGGCGATTTGTTGTCTGTCGATTATCAGAGCGACGCCGAAGTGGGCGCGACTTTGACTTTTGACAATGTTTTGCTGGCAAATGCCGGTGGTGCCAGCGTGATTGGTGCTCCTTTCATTGACGGTGCAACAGTCACTGGTGAAGTGGTTTTGGACGAGGACAAAGGTCCAAAGCTGGAAATCCAGAAGATCCGACGTCGAAAAAATAGCCGACGCCACACTGGTCATCGCCAAAAATATACTCGAGTTCAAATCAAGTCGATCACGGTTCCCAACTTGGCCGTGGTCGCAAAGACTGAAGCTGAAGCAGCAGAAACAGCAACTGCTTAGCCAGCAGTGACGTGCGAAATTGAAATTCGACCTTCGGTGTCGATTTCATTTTGCAGCCATCAAACAGAAACGGGTGCCGGTTTTGGCCCCGTTTTTTCATGCGCTGAATTTGGCATGATTCTTGAAATTCTGCTTCATCCAGCAGACGAGATCATCGAATTCATGGTGAACCATGTAGTAGAGTTAAGTTCTGTTGCCTATAAAACTGACTGATCTTTTCAGTTTGGCAGTGAAACCAAACGGTTAATGATCACGAACTGTCACATTTTAAAACACTGAGAAGATTGGTCCGCATGTCAGAATTCGAATCTCCTCGAATCATTGCCGTGATGCCCGCCTATAACGCGGCAGCAACTTTGGAAAAAACGGTTCGCGATATTCCCGAAGGCAGCGTGGCAGACATCATTTTGGTGGATGATTGCAGTTCAGACAACACGGTGGAAGTCGCCGAACGTCTTGGCTTAACTGTGATTGCTCATGACAAAAATACGGGCTACGGCGGCAATCAAAAGACGTGCTATCGCAAAGCCATTGAATTGGGCGCTGACATTGTGGTGATGATCCATCCCGATTATCAGTATGACAGTCGAGTGATTCCTGTGGCAGCAGAATTGATTCGGCTGGGCAACTGCGACATCGTGATGGGTTCTCGAATTCGAACTCGAGCCGAAGTGCTCGAAGGCGGTATGCCCGTTTGGAAGTACATTGCCAACCGGTTTTTAACGGCTTTCGAAAACGTGGCGATGGGACAAAACTTGGGAGACTTTCACAGCGGTTTTCGAGCCTATCGGCGAGACGTTTTGGATACAGTTTCTTGGGAAGAAAATTCAGACGACTTTGTCTTTGATACTCAGTTTTTGGCTCAATCAGTCACTGCCGGTTTTCGGTTGGCCGACATTCCTGTGCCTGTGCGTTACTTTGAAGAAGCTAGCAGCATTAATTTTCGTCGCAGTACTCGGTATGGCTTACTGACACTTTGGGTGATGCTGCAGTTTGGGTTGAACAAGCTGGGCGTGTACCGTCCGAAATACTTAAAGCCTCAAAAGCATAAACGATCGGCAATGGACAGCGAGTAGCGGTTGTCTTCAACACAAGCTGTTTGCCGAACACGACCAAGCAGCTTAGTTGTTGGTGGCCTTTGCCGGATTGTCATTCATTCGGTAAAGAGGCAAAAGTCGGTAGTACACTTCCAAGGTGAGAGTTGCCAAGGCGGTGGAATAGAGTCGTCCGCCGTAGCCTCCCCATGGTCCTTTGGGATCCCAGCTTCCCGCATAGGCTCCGCTGATTCGCTGTTCTTGAATGAGAGTTTCGCGAACAACAGAATTCCATCGTTGCCATGGTTCTCCACCGTATTGATACATGGCCAATGTGCCGTAGTACCAGTAGTAGAAGTCCAGTTCTGCAAGGCGTGGGCGATGTTGCAGCAGGTAGCCCACAGATTCTCTACTGGATGCTGAATCTCGCTGATAGCCTAGCATTTGTTGACAGAACAGTGCTTCAGCGGTCATCGCTTGGGTGACTGGTTCGGTTTCGTGACCGTTGATTAAGACGGAGCGGCGATACCCGAACAATCCTTTTGACGGGCCTTGACGCACACTATTTAGGAACTGAGTCATGCGGTCACGAACTTTTGGTGAAATTTTGACTCCCGCAATCGCCGCGCTTTTCAGTGACATCATTTGCCAGCCAAACATACTGACATCACCTTCTTGTCCTGGCTTGTAACGCCAGCCACCGCTGATGGGATCTTGCTGGCTTAAAGTAAATGTGATGGCTCGCAGCAAAGCGGCTTCGAGTCGAAGGTCATCCACTTTGCGAAGTTGGTAGCTGACACGTTCTGCTTCTGTTTGTAAGACAGCGATTCCAGACATCATAAAAGTGCCTGCCGGAAGCCCTTGTTGTAACATCAACGATGAGGCTGCTTGATGAGCGATGTAACTGGAAGCAGACAGGGCATCAGGTTCAATGATGGGGCCCATGATTGTGGAACGTTGCATGCCCATGGCTTCTGCAATCGCGTAGGTTGCCATCGCATGGCAGTACATTTTGGCATAGTGCCCGGCGTTGCCGCCAAGGTTTCCATCTGCGCTTTGCTGGCTGATCAGCCAATCCAGTGCTCGATCCACTTGCAATGCATACTGTCCTCCTTCGTGCGTGTAGCCGGCTCCGAGGTAGGATAGAATCACCAAAGCGCTGATTCCGGTGTCGGAATTTCGTCCGGCATAGTCACTTGGATAGCCGTCTCTTTTTCGTTCGACCAATCCAGAACCATGAGCCGACGCGTTCCAGTGACCATCGGCATGTTGGATTGATGAGAACCATTTTAAGGATCGTTCGACGGCTGCTTCTGATTTCTGGGTGCCTCCGAAGCGCCGAGCAGCCTCACGCCGACGTTCTCGATTTCTTAATGTGTATGTGGCCGAGCGTGATTGTCGCCGGCGGATTTCGGGAGGATCGACATCGACCGTAGGAGCTGACGAAATCAGTTCTTGAGAAATATCAGACATGGTTCGTCCACTGCGGACATCGTTTTGTTGCTCTCGCAATGGCAGTGGGGTGCGAGCAGAATCGGGATTGATGCGATCGGGGCGAGGGTCGTTGAAGCTTCGATCAGGAGCCGCCATGCGTCGAGGTGTGAGTGATTCGAAGCTCTTCGCTTGCCTCGTAGCGTCGGACGAGCGGGAATCTGTGATCCCAGCGGCGTCTAGGCGATCGGCAGCAGAAAATGGGGCGGCGCGACGTTCTATGGTGTCCAGTGGGTCGGAATCAAATGGTTTTGCTGTGATGCCTGAATTTGTGTCAGTCATGGCCAGTGCCATGGCTGAATCTTGTAGGGAAATCTCGGGTGCGATTCGTTCTGGACTTCCTCGAGCTGGATCAGTGATCTCAGTTTGCATCGTTGTGTCTCGAAGGTCTCCTTGTTCTGTGATCGTTCGAGACTTGTTCGGGACATAGACATCATTTTGGTTTGTTGGCAAGGTGGTTTCTTGATCTGCGGTGGGATCAGCAGATGCAACCGTGCGACGGCCTTCCGCCCCTGCGTCTACCTGCCGTGCAATTTGAGGCAGTTCGCTTATGGACTGTTGACTGATGTCTTTGGCGTTGGAATCGAGGCTGTCAAGAACTTCAGGTTGGCGTTCTTGGACGTCTGGGATTTCCATTGACCGAGCTTCCATAGGAAGTCGTTCCAGCGGTTTTTCAGATGGAGCAAGTTGATCGGGAAGAGGCGTGTTGCCCGACGATTGCATGGCGATGTTGTCGTCGCTTTCGATCAGAAGGCTGATCTGTTGTTCTGGGTTTGAAACGAACTCAGTTTGCTGATTGGTGAGATCCGAATCGACTGGTTCAAAGACTTCCAGACCCAATAGGCAGACGGCATGCACCAGCAGGGATGCCAAAAATGACTTTGCTGCAAGATGTCGTTCGCCCCAGCGTGTCGCCAACATGGTGAACAGATGGCAGAGTGAAGCCAACATTGCCACCAGAAGTCCCAGCGCAACCACATCGTCGCCGGACATTGGCTGTCCCTGCCAGATCTTTAGTAATACGTCTTTGATGATGTGCATGAAAACAACTGAGGTTAGACGTTCACAGGGACAAGGTGCTTATTGTTCTTTGGGCTGGAAGGCCAAAGAAAACTTCAGTTTAAGACGGTTACACAAAGCCATGATATCGATGATTGACTGATAGATTCCTGCACCGTCGCCTCGGATCAAAACGACTTGTGCGCTGAATGCTTCTTTGGCTGATGCTAACTTCTGTTCGAGTTCTTCGATCGACACAAATTGGTTGCCCAGTGAAAGTTCACCTGACCTTGTTATGGTGATGACCAAGGGGTCTGGAGTAGCAGACATGGGTTCAATGGCCGCCGCGCTGGGGAGGTCGACATCAAACTGCTGTTCGATCTCGGTGAACTTCGTGCCAACCATAAAGAAGATGATCAACAGGAAGACAATGTCGATCATCGGCGTCAGGTTGAGTTGAGGTTCTTCTAGGCTGTCTGTACGCAGCGGCATATTTGAGGCTTCCTGCATTTCTAAGAACGAACGCTGCTATTATCCACGTCAGTGGGGCGGGGCGGCAATGCTGGAATTCGTGAAACGTGCCCAGTTTTTACTAAATCCAAATTATTCAGCAGACTTAACGGTGAATGAACTGCGTCCCGCTAGGTCAAGGATGGGAGTAAACAGGGAGAGCCCCGAGTTTTGGGAGCTTTCATTGAGGTTGGAATCCGCCAATTTTACACGCACTTGTTTGGATGAAATCGCAGACATTGAATCGAAAGGGTACCAGTTTTCCTGAATTTTCGCTTCCACCCACACGTGGCCACTGAATCCCGGCCTTCCTGCAGTCAGGATGAGTCCGGATACGATTCGAGCAGGGATTCCTCGAACCTTCATTAAGGTTGCCAGCAGAATCGCGTGTTCTGTGCAGTCTCCTTTCTTGTGCTTTGCGACCACATCTGCTGGAAGAAGATTGGTTGAAAAGGGACGAAAGGCCAATGTGCTGCTGACGTATTTTTCTAGGCTCAAGCAGATATCAAGCGGCCGTGATTTTCCAACAGTGCCTTGAACTGCCATGCGTTGCAGCATTGGGTCTGAGGTTGGCATTAAGGTTGTTGCTGGCAAAGGAGGCTGTTGTTCGCTGAGACGATTTGGGATTGGTTGTGGATAGACAACAGGATGCAGTTGAATGGTTGCCGAACCTGAAGTGCGATCAGTGACTGTTTGAAATCTGGTGGATGGAATCTGTCCAAGGAAGCCATGATTGACAGTCAATTTCAAGCTGACTGTTGAGCGAGGTTTTCCAAATGAAATAAGGCGATCAACGGGGATAATTGTTTGAACTGTTTGATCGAGAGTTTTAGATTGAGCTGCTTTGAGTGCCGTGTCGGCTGATGTTTGTTCCCATGTCAAAGGGCGGTTCATCAGTGACTTTTCCTTGTGAATCACTTGGTGGTCTGAAGCAATCACCATGCGAATGGGTGGACCGAAATGAGAGGCCACTGTGTATTCCAATCGAGCGCCCGTGATTTGCTTACCATTGGGCAAAATGATTTTACGGAAGGGCTGGACTGTTGCAGTTCCCATTGCGGTGTCAGCGGTTTCGGGAAAGAAAACCTTGAAGCTTTGGCGACGAGTGTTTGTGTGGCGTTGACTTAGCTTCATGGCAGCGGGCAACCACAGTTCGACGATGGGAGACATCGGGCTGGGTTGAATTTTGACTGATCGTTGGGACTTGGTTGCTGCGATTCGTTCTTGAATTTCAAACGTTCGTTTGTTGGGATTTTGCGCACCACTGCGTTCAATTCGTTTACCAGCGGCGTCGATTTGTTGGAGATCAAAGGCAAGCAGTTCGCCGTTTTTTGTTTGAGTCGTCCACAGGAAGGTCTGAAGATGGACGTCTGAACCTAATCGGCGAATTCGCAGTTCTGTACGACGAAATACCTTCAGCAAGTTGGGGTTCCCGTTGACGTTTGATGTGGTCAGCTGTTCGTAGCCAACAGGCTTCCCATTCATTTGGATTAAATACCATGTCGTTTGATTTGCGTCGTTGGTTGCAGCCATGGTGTTGCCGCACAACAGAACCCAGGAAACCAAGAGCGCCATTGCAACGCATCTGCAGGAAGTTCTTAAGCGACTTGGCAGGTGAAGATGATGAGCTGCTTGCAATGTGAAATGCCTTGTGAAGCAGGGAGAACCCGAAACGATTCGCAAGCAGAGATTGCTTGAATGTGGCGAAGAAATCATTGCTTCACTGATTTCAACGATCGTGCTGATTGTTGCAGATATGACGAGTGAGAGCGAAGGGGACTGTTTCGATCAGGTGGACTTTTCGGGTTGGTTGGCTGATCGTTCCATTAGGAATAGTTTCACAGGGCCTCACTTTCGTGTCTGCGCAAGCAGCAGATGAACCGATTTGTGCCCGCTTCACAAATCTGCCCAGACTTTGCTGGAAGGGATGCTAGGTTTGCTGCGTTCGGGTAGATACAGCGTGTGTGCTGTTGAAACCAGTTCAAGTAAATTTTGTTCCGCAGCACGAACGACTTGCGTGAGGATCCTATGGGATTTCTAAAGAACTTCCTGAAATCAACAACTCGAGATGGCGAAACATCTCACGGTGTCAGCAGCTTCCAAAATCTGTCTGAACGGCAGTTGGAAGAGCACATGAGTGTTGCTCGCTACGGCGATTTTACTCTGACTGATGCTGTTCGCCCTTCCTACAATTTGGAAGTGTTGCCCGAAACAGGGTATCGGCACGAGTGGTATATTGATCAGGAATCTGGTGCACGGATTCCCGTCTTAATGGGTTCTGTGACTCGAGAACGTTTGTTCGATACCTTCTTGTCGTTGCTTGACCCATTGGGTGAATCTGTTGATGTGGTTCTTGAAACCAGTCACGACAAAACCAATGGCGAGCATACAGATCTGTATCGCGAGCAGATTGATATGCCTGTGCTGCAAAGCATTCTGTACGACTTCGAAGATCTTTTACTTGATGACGGATGTTGCGGGATTGCCATCCTGAATCCTCGTAAACCAATGGAAGTCCAACTGGACGAACACAAACTTCTGTTTGTTTACGGTCATGAAAATGAAGCTCACGAGTGGGCGATGGCCGAAAACCAAGTTCCCTGCAATGAAGACTTGAAGTTCATTACAGAAGGTGAACATGTTCACAGTTCAAGTGATGATGCTCAGGAACGCTTTGATCAACTTTGTTACGCCCTTGGAATTGACGACTAACTGATTCGTCTTTTCAGACTTACCCTAAGACAACGTCGGGACGGCTTCCATTACGGAGGCCGTCCCTGATTCCGTTTTCAGGCAATGGCTGACAGTCTTGCTTCGTAAACGTCTTTTTCTTGATTGTTGCCGTTTCAATTGACAGGAAATGGCTTCAATCATCAGTGTTCGAATCAACAAGGGAATGTTGCTTCACGCGAAATTTTGACTCCTTCCCCCCGGAGACATCGCAATGAAACGTTCCCTTTTCTTTCCACGCTGTACCTTGCACCTTGCCGCTTCGCTGCTTTTGTTGGCCAGCACAGGTTGCCTGAGCATACCGAGTGTTGCCCGTTCGGTTCCATCAGCTGCTATGCAAGTGTCTGGGCCTCCCGTTTGGGATTCTGTGCCTTCGACCGATTTTGAATCTTCTCAGAACGTCGCAGATGGAAACGACGCGACGGCTGAAAAACAGATCGCAGAAACTGCTGATCAGTCGGCTTCGGGGTCCCGGTTGAAATCTCAGAAGGCTGAGCGGAGAAATCGTCCTGCGGATCGAATTGCTAGCCGTGGAAAGCCGCCACGCCTTGTGGATCAACCGGGCCAGTTTGCATGGCTTACCGGTGCAAAGAGTACCGGCAAGCGAGACATTCAATCGATTGTCATTGGTCGTGGAGGCTATCGAACTTTGTTGATTGGCAGTATGACGGGCAACGATAAAGTGGCCGTGGAATTAACAGAACGCTTAGCGAAGCACGTGCACGAAAATCAGATTGTGTTGGGTGGAATTCATTTAAACGTGATTCGTAATCTCAACCCCGACGGTGAAGCAGCAGGAAAGTCACTGACAGCGGATGGCGTTTATTTGAATCGACAGTTTCTGACAACGGCCGATCTGAAGAATGATCCCACTGCTTTTCCGGCTGAGATTCAATTTCTGATGGCAGAAATGAAAAAGCATCAACCTCAACGAATCATTCACGTTCGAACCATCGGTCGAAAGCAGGGCCTTGTGGCATGCAGTTCTGGGGCGAGTCATGTTGCTTCAGATTTATCAAGCTGGCTTGGTTTTCAGCTGCTGCAGTTACCGGGGTCTTCTGTGGAAGGAACTTTGGAACGCTACTTATCTGAAAGCGAGCAATGTGACATCGTGACATTTGCGATGCCCAAAGATGTGACAAGCAACGATGCTTGGGATCTGTACAGCGATGCGTTGTTGAACCTGTTGATGGTCGAAGACTTTGCGACTCGAAAGCTAGCTCGCCAACAAAAATCATCTCAAGCAGCTGACAGCCGAAATCGCAATGAGTAGTTGAAGTTCAATGTGTTTTTCGCGCAATGGAAAGCAGCTGTGACCGCTGTTCACACATCTGTAAAACGTGTCGCACTTTCATGATCGGTGCGACATGTTTTGTGAGTAGGTTGCAACCAGCCACGCATCAACCACATGCTATCTGACGGGTTCCAGTCCGAGAGCTCGTCGTAGTAGACCGATTTGCCCAGAATGAATTTGTTCGTGCAAGGGGCAGAACATCAGACAACCCAGTTTGGCTGGGTAGACAGCAAACGGCATTTCGACAGGTTCAAGCAAAATCGAATCGTCCATGTTACTTATTTCTTGGATTGATCGTTCGTGAACAGTGACCAAGCGTTCGAGGAGTTCATCGGCCGAAGGCTGTTTGGTTGAGTCGGGATTCGGTGTGGATGAGCGAGCATATTTTTTGCGGAACACGCTGGGAACGATGTCAAGATCATCGGGTTCACGTCCACGAATGCGAAACATGCACAGTCCATATTGGCTGTAGGCAAGATGTCCAACTTGCCATGCCACATGAGTGGGCAGTCCTTCGGGCATTTCGAACCAGAGTTCTTGTGGTGTCGCTTCCAGCAGTTCCAGAGTGTACTGCCGAGTCCACTGAATTTGCCCAATGGCAGCTTGTTTCATGGTGGCAGCGGTTTGCAGATCTGGGATAGCGGCGGTGGTCATTCGATCGTCTTTACTAACGTTCAGGTTCAGATGCAGCCTTTGGAGCAGCTTGCGCAGGCTCGTGTGGCGAGTTGAGATTGTGGGCGAGTAGGATGTGATGCTGAAATCGTTTAAACTCGGTGATATCAGTATTCTGATTCACAACACGATAGCAATGTTCAGGAGATGAGAACAATGGAACGCAGACGCCTTGGTGGCAGCGCTCTGTCGGTAACCGATATTTGTATGGGAACCATGACATTTGGAGCTCAGAATGATGAGCGAGAATCCTTCGCAATCATGGACTGTGCCTATGATGCGGGCATCGACTTTTACGATGCGGCAGAAATCTATCCTGTACCACCGAATGCCAATACGGTGGGTGTGACAGAAGAGATTGTTGGCCGTTGGATGAAAACGAAGCCTCGAGATTCCGTGATCATTGCAACCAAGGTGACTGGTCCGGCTCACGGTTGGTTTGTGCCTCCTGTTCGACATGGGCACACGGCTTTTGATCGCATTCAAATTACTCGTGCGGTCGAAGACAGTCTGCGTCGATTGCAGACTGATTATATCGACTTGTATCAGACTCACTGGCCTGATCATGGCATGCGGTACGAAGACCTTTTAGAAACGTTGACGTTGCTGGTCAAGCAGGGAAAAGTTCGAGCGATTGGGAGCAGCAATGAAACTTGTTGGGGGGCGATGAAAGGTTTATGGGCGGCCGAACAGCATGGCTTGTGTCGTTTCGATTCCATTCAAAATCACTTTAGTTTGTTAAATCGTCGCTGTGAAAGTGAGTTGGCTCAGGTGTGTCGTCGCGAAGGGGTGAGCCTACTGCCTTATTCGCCATTGGGGGGAGGCGTGTTGACTGGCAAGTATCGAGACAATTGGCCAGAAGGTGCTCGATTCACCTCTTACCAACAGGCGGGCGAACGGCAGCAAAAAATGGCCAATCGCTTTTTAAATGAACGGTCTCGACAAACCGTTGAATTGCTTGTGCCCATTGCTGAAGATCTAGGCGTGAGTCTTGCGGCGTTGGCGACCGCGTGGTCTCGTCAACACGACTTTGTGGCATCAACAATTATCGGTGCGACATCGGTGGAGCAACTGCAGGAAAGTTTGCAGGCTGTTGATTTGATCTTGGATGCCGAAACGCTGGCTCGGATTGATGAAATCGATGAACTGATTCCAAATCCGTTGAAGGAAGATGGACTTCGTCGACTTTAAACAAATTTAAACAAACTGACGGCTTGCGGACTGATTCTTGAATTCAGAAACCGTGGGCCGTTTTCTTTTTTCAGCGACCAACATTCGGCGATTCTGGGATCTGATGTTGAAGGCTGGACATTGAAATCCAGTTTGCACCGTGAATTTTGACGTTCCACTCAGAAAAAAAACATAAAATCCGTCTCAAATTACCATAGCTCTCAAACCATAAGAAAGGTTTCTCCTCAAGCCTGACGATAAACCTACTCTCCCTGCAGGAAAAGACGTCGCTCGATTTACGGTTGGTGGTTCATCATGTCTGAAAATTCTTCCTCGGACGAATCTAAATTAAGGTGTTCTGAAGCAGACGATGCAACAAAGTCTTCTAGTGAAACGGCAGAATTCGCCACAGGCCGCCGCTTAAAGCGAGTTGCTCCGAGCCAGAAAGAATCTCGACTTTCCCGTTTGTCTCGTGCTCGCCGAACTGCAACGGGCCCCGTAAAACACCCTCGTGATTTACTGGGCGTGTCTTTGGCTGATGGCCGCTATGTCGTGAAGTCGCCGCTGGGTAAAGGCAGTATGGCGTATGTTTTTCGAGCGTCAGATGCTCGACTACAAACCGATGTTGTGTTGAAAGTTCCGAAACCGGAAAAGGTGAATACCGCTGATTTTCGAGAACGATTTCTTCGTGAAAGTCAGATGCTGATTCGTTTTTCACATCCGCATGTGGTGAAGGTGTTGGATGTTGGTGAGTACGCTGAATTACCGTATGTTGTCATGCAGCTCCTTGAGGGCGGCAGCCTTGCGGATCGTATTGCTAAAGAATCCGATGAAAACGGATGCATGCCTCCTAGGTTTCTAAAGACGTGGGTTCGAGAAGTCGCACGGGCTTTAGATTTTTGTTATCGCAAGGGGATGGTCCATCGAGACGTGAAGCCTGCCAATATCTTGTTCGACGAAGATCAAAACGCGTATGTTGGCGACTTTGGTTTGTCCAAGATTATGTGTGGTGAACATTCGGAAATGAGTTCCGATGAAACGGCAGCTGGAGTCGTATTGGGGACTCCCAACTATATTTCCCCCGAAATTGTGCAGGGCAAAGACTACGACGGACGTTCCGACCAATATTCACTGGGGATCACCATCTATCATGTGCTCACGGGTGGACCTCCGATGCAAGGCAGCACGGCCACCATGACCATGCTCAATCAAACTCAGAAGGTCTTGCCGCTGTTGTCTGACGTTCGCAATGACATTCCTCGACCGTTAGCAGTGGCCGTTCGTAAGTCAATCGAAAAAGATCCTGATCGACGATTCAACACGTGTGAAGAATTTGCAGAAGCTGTGATTGAAGGTCTTAGGTTTGCTCCTGTGATTTTGACGTCCTCTCATTCTTCTCCGTTAATGAATTCTGCATCGTCGTCGTCGCATGAACTGCAACCGCCGAAAAAAACAGCTCAGTCACCAAAGAAAGCAAGTTCTCAATCGACTGCGACAAGTGCAGTCAGGAGGGAACGCAAGGCGAGTGATTCTCAGCGATCGGCAAAGAAGAAACAGGGGGCAAAGAGCAAGTCGAGTCGCAGTGCTTCAGGCAGTTCGGTTTCGAGCCGTTCATCAGGCAGGAGAGGGAAGCTCACATCATCCTCTTCGTCCTTGAAAGCCAATCTTGACTGGTTCGATGTCGACAGTTCTGGTGCTCATTCATCCAGTCGGATGAGTTCGTCATCACAATCAAGTTCGAAAAATTCGGGGCGTCGTCGTACGCGTTCAACGAAACCAGCTGATCCTCAATTGATTCGTGTTTTTAACCTAGAGTTGCCTCCCGTTGCTTTGGTTGGGCTGGCTGTTTGCACAGTGCTTTGTGTTCTGTTGAGTATTTGGTCTCCTTTTGCATCGGACCAGACAACAAAGCCCAATTATGCTGCTTTAGAAAAGAATTCGCCAAAGGTTAAGCCAAAGAATTCCCCAACAACTCGGCCTAATCGTCCATCCCGGCGGCCGAATCGCGGCAAGACAACATCGCCCAAAAAGGTGTCGCCTGATGATTTCAAGAAGCGTCAAAGCCCAACCGTTGTTGAAATCCCCTCTGACCCCGTCACGAATGAAAACAATCAGCAACGGAATCCTGTTTCGGAGTTTTTAGCCAGTCAGCACTCAAGCCCATTGTTTGGTTTGCCAGCAGACACACAGACCAGATTCGGCGATGGAACTTCTCAGGTTTTCGTGAGTGGACGTTCGGTTCGATCTCGTAAAACAAGCAGAGAACTTGCCGTACTTTCAGGTGACTACAAAGCCCAAGGGCACGCCGTATTATCTCATGATGGCAAGTGGTTTGCCGCAACCATGACCAATCGACTGGATCGAGACTATCGTGTCAAAGTTTGGAATACCACAACCGGAAAGATCCAGTTTGAAGTCAGAGGTGACGGTCATCGTGCTTTGAAAAACTTGTTCTTGTCAAAGAAACATTTGTACCTTGAAGTCGATCGCACTCAGGTGCTTCAAGCGTGGAATTTAACCTCTCGACGTCAGCAAGGAGTGCTGAAACTTCCAGCGGAACGACGACGTTCTCAGCGAATGGGAGTGACTCGGAGTGGAGGTGCCTTTGTCGCGCTTGTGGGAGATCAGTTTTCTGTGATTGACGTTGCTTCTGGGGCAGTCAAAATGGAATTCGATTCCCCATTGCCTTCACCTGTTCGAGTCGCATTGGCAGACTCATCGGTGCCACTTTCGCAAGGGAGTTCAGTTAAGGTGCTGCAGTCGCTCAGTGGGATTCAGTTTTCCAATGATCAGCTGCAAGTGGCTGCGATTCGAGCGACTCCAGAATCAGGCTTGATGACATGGAATGAACAAGGACACCTACAATACGATCTTCCCTTTGCCGTGTCTGCCAAAGTTTGTCAGCCAGCTTCCGTGCAATGGTTTGATCAACGAAGTGCGTGGCTGGTGAACGGGAGTGTGATTGATGCCAAGCATCGTCGAGTCGTTGTGTCGGTTGCTCACAGTGATCAGCAAAATGCAATGGTTGCTTTGCAGGATGATGAGCATGTCTTGACCACCACGCGCAAGGATGTTGGAAACGTATATCGCCGTCGAATTCCATGGAAGCTGATTGACGATTCACTGACCGCTCTGAGTCATGACCAGTCCTCGCTTTTAAAGCCGGGGGCAAGCGTGAGAATATCAATTGATGTCGCTGGTGCAGACAGTGTGTGGAAGCCCTTGCTGAAAAAGGCTATCGAACAACGTTTGGCTGTCGAAGAAATTGGTGTTGACCCTGAGGCACCCTTACAATTTCAGCTCACAAATCAGTTGAGCCCCCAGAGCAACAAGCAAGCGACTGTTTTGCAACTCATCAACACACAGACTGGTGACTTAATTTGGGATGGTATCGTGGGGGAGTCACTGGTGGCACAATCTTCAAATTTGCAGACTCAACGTCTGCTCGCGGAAGCTCTGGCGAAGCGAATTTCCAGTCTTCCCATTCCGTACTACGTTCCATCTGATTCTCGTCGACTGGCATTGCCGTACTTTATTCATGAGTGAGCAAGACTTGGGCTTCAATGATTCTGGCCCGCAACAAGATCATCAGTCGACATCAAATCAACGGCGTGTTGGTCTTCCCTATTGTCATTTGAACCTGCGACACAACCCGTTTGGTGAACTGACAGAATCTGAACGTGTGCAGCTTGCGGTTGTCTGTGTTGATGATGTTGTTGCCTCACTGCACAATTCCAACCAAGTGGTGCAGTATGTTGGTGAAAAAGGGCACGGAAAAACGACTCATTTGCTTAAGATTCGTCAAGCATTTCCGAACAGCGGCTATGTGCATATTCCGGAAGGCGAACGGCGTCCCGTGCCAGATGGTCAGCCCGTGTTTGTTGATGAAGCTCAGCGGTTAACTGCGAGGCAGCGCCGGCACCTGTTTCGCGAAGACCGTGCTTTGGTGTTGGGGACTCATCAGGATTTTCAGCTGGAACTGGAGCAGGCAGGGCGAAAGGTCACAACCATTGCCGCTTGCTCCCAAACCAGTATCAGCCGACTCAAACAGATTGTGACAGATCGCATTGAATTTGCTCGACGTGGACTTGGCCCCGTCCCAACGGTGCATGGCATGACTTTGAAGCGCCTGCTGCAATCACAAGCTGGTGATATACGAAGTATGTTACAAATTTTGTATGATGCAGTACAAAAAATGAACCAGCCGGGCGAGGTTGACGTTCAGTTGTAATTTGAGTGGACAGCTTTGTTTCGTGACAGGTTTTCAGTCACGTTTCTTTTACAGAATTTGGTTGCTGGGAATCGCAAACGGCCATCCTGATCACTTGAGACAGCACCAAAAACAGCACCAAGGAGACAACAATGTCGAAGTGTGATATTCGAATTCAGTTTGATGCGGCCGACCGAACTGTTCGAGGCGGATCGACGGTTTCGGGGCGAGTATTTGTTTCAGTGAACGAAGACATCCGCTGTAAAAAGATTGCTTTGGATTACTATTGGAAGGTCCACGGTCGCGGGAACACTCATAAAAATAAAGTTCAAAGGCTGGTCCTGTGTGAAAGCACGATGCTGACGTCTGGTGAAGAACTGGATTTTGCCTTTGAATTTCAGGCCGATTGCTGGCCTGTGACTCAACATGGCCACTACATCAATGTTGATCACTACGTTTACGTTGGAGTCGATGTTCCGTGGGCATTTGATCCTAAGCAAGAAGAAGACTTTGTCGTGTTGCCGGGTGTTCGCCCCGACGATCTGCCTGAAGATCGCAGCGAACTGGTGAATCTAAGCAAAGCGGCGGGGCAGTTGTCAGGTTTCGCAAAAGTCTTTGTCTATGGCATGTTGAGTGTGCTGGTGGTGTTCCTAGGTGTCTTTCTTATTTTCCTGCTGCCATTGGTCATCATGATTGGTGCGGGAGTTTGGTTCTGGAGAAAAGCGGTTGAAAATCGAGTCGGCAATGTGGAACTCACGGTGCCTCATGTCATTTTGACTCCGGGTGAAAATTGGAAGGCTCGTATCAGTTTTACTCCCAAGAAGTCCTTTCCGATCAACGGGATCTCGGTTGAATTGAAGGCTGTTGAATCTGCCACGTCTGGCAGTGGGACCAATGCAACGACGTACAATTTTACGGCCTTCGAACAAACGTATGAAATTCTTCCAGCAGGACAAATACAAGCTCTGCAACCGATTGATGAAGAAGTCACAATCGCAATTCCTGCGGATGTGGCGTACAGCTTAAAGCAGCCGTCGAATGTCATTAGTTGGATTGCGGTTGCTCGAATTGATATTCCGCGGTTCCCCGATTGGAAGAAGCGGACCAAGCTTCAAGTACTGCCTGCAGAATTTTTTGATGATGCCCCTGTTGTTGTGTCAGATTCGGCTGTCGGTGTTGTCGAAGTGGACGATCCCTTTTCGGGAAACCCTGCTCGTTTCAACGAAGCAACGACGAGTTCGCCACAGGTGAATGCGGATCTGATGCCATTGCTTGAATTGCTAGATTCCATTGCGGCGACTGAACGATATGGAAATGAGCAGACTCAAATTCTCGATGCCGCAGGTGACACTGCTTATGACGTCACGATGGTGATTCAGCGTTTGGTGTCGACACTGGACCCCACTGGGAATGATGCTCGTTTTCAGGGCGGGAAAACCCTTGTTGGAAAGATTCTAGGGACGGAACACGAAATCGAATTGTTTACGGTTGTTGGCAGCAATGAACTGCTCGACGATCTTGATCGAGGCGACAATTGGCAAACTTTGGCGACGGTGACAGAATGGGATACCTTGCATAATCGCCTTGTGATGCATGAAGTTCCATTCGATGCTTAGTGGCTTGATGTTCAATTGAGACACAATTGATGTTTTGCATGTGCCAATTTTGAGGTTGACTTCAGATCGTCAAAACGCCTCTTGTTCCCGTGAAGTGGCTTTCTATGATTTCACGGGTTCGGTGAGATAGAAACCTCAATCACAAATCAATGAATACGAAAGAATAAGTCCCATGAAAACTTTGATGTTTGCTCTAAGCTGTGTACTTCTTGTTGGCTGTGCAGATTCGCGAGACATGACGGAAGCGGGATCATTATCTAGTCCTCCCGTTGCTGCAAACCCTGTGACTGCAAACCCCGCGATGCCAACTTCATTCGCTGCGGGCGATGAAACGACCTTAGAAATTCCTAGCATGAGCTGCCAAGTCAGCTGTTTCCCAAAGATTAAGGAAACATTGGAAGGAATGGATGGCGTTGAAGTTGTCGAACTGGTTCCTCAAGAAGACGAAGTTGCGATCAACGATCACCGAATCACTGTGAAGTTCAATGCAGACGTAAGCAGCGATGACACCATGAAAGCTCTCGCAGATGTTGGGTACGCCGACGCAATGGTGAACTAGTCCATTGTCTCGACTTGAAACGAGAGTGAACGGCTAGAGCCGGAGTTGTCAGACTTCGGTTTTCTCGCAGCGAAAACGAAAACGAAAACAAAAACAGGTCGCTTCAAGCAATTGAAGCGACCTGTTGCGTTTTCTGGCCTTAGATCAAGCTGGTAATCTGCTCGGCCAGTCCTTCATGATTGTCACCAGCATTGCTCAGAACAATCTTCAGTTGTCCGGTTGCCGCCACTCGTTCGACAACTTCCAGTTCCTTAAGTCTCATAAGGACCGGATTGTCGGCCAGTAGTTTAGCGGTGTTGGCCTGAGATCTCATGGCTGCCGTTTCTTCTCGACGACAGATCAGATTGGCTTCGGCCGCTTTGCGAGCTTCCGTGACTTTGTTCATCAGATCCTTCATGTCACCCGGAAGAATGACGTCTCGAATTCCAACGGACAGCAGGGCAAAACCCAACCGTTCTGCTCGAGGCTGAATTCCGCTGAAAATTGAATCAGTGATCGCATCCTTACCAGTCAGAAAACTGTCGAGATCGACAGAACCCACGACGGCTCGAAGAATCAATTGAGCTTCTCGGTACAGTGACTGTTCCGGCTGATTTGTTTCAGAAACCACCTTGCGAGCATCGATGATGCGGTAGTTCAGTGAAGCATTCAGTCGTAAAGTCACCTTGTCTGATGTCATGATGTCTTGGCCACTGATATCAAGAGTCTGTTCTCGAAGGTCAACCAGTTCCACTGTGACAGACGTGATGTTCTTCCAAAAAACATAGCTGCCGGTAGACAGAGTTTCCTGAAACTGACCGTCGAAGAACAGCAGGCCAACATGGTTTCGAGGAACCGTTTCTGTTTGCAGCACCTGAGACGCCATGGCAGAACTCACGATTGTCTTCCAATCGCTGCGGTTTAACCGCACATCATTGGCATCAATGATTTCTGTGCGAACGTCTTTTTGACCCGTCCAGTAGGCATACAAGCCGGGAGGCAATACGTGACTGAAACGATTGTCGACCCACACAAAGGCTCGTTGATTATCCTTCAAGTCCAGCACGATGGCTCGGTCTTTTAGCTCACCCGATTTGACAATCATGTCCAGTTGTTCATGATGCAAAAAGGGGTCTCGCTGAGAATGGACATCCACGGTCAGTCGGTTTTTGAAATCCCAAAAACGATGCTGTCCGGGTTCAAGGATGCCGATGAAATCGCCGTCTTTGAACAGGAGTCCCAGTTCGTAGTTTTTGATTTGAATACGTTTGAAAAGCATAGAAAATTTCCTCTCTGTGATGTTGTTCAGAGGAAGTGCTGAAGCGCATGTCGCTTCAAAAGTTGTCCGGTCATTCCCGGTTAAAAAGTCGGCTTACGAAAGCCGTTCAGGGCAGAACCATCGGGAGACGTTGGCGTGTGTGGGCCACAACGAACATCACGGAGCTTGCTTAAGTAGGCAAACAGGTTCAGATTTTCGGCGAGCGAACCTGAATCTTCATGCGTGCATGGTGATGCAAGCAAGTCAGAAAGGGTTTGGGCGTCGATTGTCTGAATCGTTCGCAAACGGAATCCGCTTGCTGCAAAGTGTGTTTTGGTTGGTGTGCATTGTTGTGTGATTGATTGCTGCGAACAGCAGATCAATTTTGACAACTTGCACTGGTCCGCAGTTGCGGCAGTCTCCTTCAGGCATTGACGGCAAACGTTGTTGACATTTGCTGAGTTGGTGTGGGGTACAGGAATCGAACCTGCAACAGTCAGAGTATGAGTCTGATGCTCTGCCAATTGAGCTAACCTCATGGTGATGCTGCTTTGTGTTTTGAATCCATGTCTGGAACCGGCAGCTTCAAATCGGAGTTCCGATGAAGTGACGGCCACTGGTTTCAAGCAGCGTCGGATTCAAGACCCGTTCGAGTGTCTGGGGTTCGCCGAATTGGCTGATCATTCGTTTGGAAATCATCGAAATTTGCCGAGCTTGCATACTTACATCTTGATTTCACAGGATGAAGCTCGAGTCGAAACATTTCAGCGACAGGCCAATGGAGACTGGATTATGTCTGTGATTGATGGGTTGGACGGTGAATTGAAACTGAGTCAACCGGCTGTGTCTTTGAAACTCGCCGATTTGTATGCTTGAGTTGAGTGCCCAGAAGCAGAACATGAAAGCAGCAAGGTAAACGATGGATCAAGTACCGAAAACGAAAAGTAGCAGCTGATTTTCGCTTTGTTGTATGGGTACCTACCGACGGCAAAGAGGCCTTGTGCTGCAAGCGGGGGACTTGTTGCAGCTATTCTGGTCTTGGCAGTGCTTTATGATTGGCATCATGTTGGACTGTACTGGCATTCTTGACAGCCAGCGTCCCAAAGCGATCTCGAATGGCGTCTGTGAGAGTGTCCAGTTTTTGACTGCGATTTTCGACAGCGGGTTTCGTGTTGGGGGCGTTGCCTTCAGTTTCGTGATCACGATTTTCGTGATCACAGTTTTCGTCATCATGACCGAAGAGTGTTTTCTGAACGGCTTTTGCTGCTGAAGCAAAGTTGCTGACACCCATGCCGAGCAGGCGAACGTCTAATGTTCTGTGGGGAAGTTTGGTTTCTAGTAAGCGTAAGGCGGCTTCCCACAACACGGTTGTGTTGTTGCTGGGGGTCTTGAGGCTCATTGATCGAGTGATCGTGTCGAAATTGCTGTAGCGAACCTTCAGTTGAATTGTCTTGCCTTGGCGTTTTTGATTGCGAAGCTTTCGGGCGACTTGTTCTGTGAGTTCTCGTAGCCATGCTTTTAAGACGTCTGGGTCAGTCACATCTTTTTCGAAAGTGTGTTCGTGCGATACCGATTTGACCTGTCGGTTGGCCACAACAGGACGATCATCGATGCCCCGTGCAAGGCGATAGAATTGAGCCCCGCTTTTGCCGAAGGTTTGTCGTAGGTGTTGTTCGGAAATTTTTTTCAGGTCACCAATCGTGCTGACATTGAGTGTGTCGAATCTTTTTCGAGTGGCTTTACCGACTCCCCAGATTCGAGTCACCGGGAGTGGATGTAGGATTTCGTCGATTTGATCTTCGGCAATGATGGTGAAGCCGTCTGGTTTTTCTAAGTCGCTTGCCAGCTTGGCGAGAAACTTGTTGGGGGCGAGGCCTACGGATGCGACAAGTTGCCGTTCTGACCAGATGTCCTTTTTGATAGATCGCCCAATGGTTTCGATCGAACCAAACAGGCCTTCACAGCCAGTGGCATCAAGGAATGCTTCATCGAGAGACAATGGTTCGATCACAGGGGTGTAGCGAAGGAAGATTTCACGGATTTTGGCAGATTCCTCCGCGTAGCGATCCATTCGAGGCGGCAGGATCATGGCTTCTGGGCAGCGTCGAGATGCTTCTGAAGTTGGCATGGCGCTGCGGACTCCGAATTTCCGAGCCTCATAGCTGGCGGCACACACGACTCCTCGACGATCTGCAGCTCCACCAACAATCACCGGCTGACCTTGGATTTCTGGGTGATCTCGCTGTTCGACGGATGCGAAAAAGGCATCCATGTCGACGTGCAAAATCATATGCGAGAGCCTTGAGAAAATTGGCTTGTGGTAAGTTGGCAAAGCGCTGGTGGTGACCGAGTTGATACCGAATGATAAACGGAATCATTGACTCAGGACGAGTCTTGGTTGGTGTGAATTGACCAGTTGGTGGGGAAGTTTGTCTGTTTTATGTCACGATCTGTTGTGAAATTGAAACACAGGTTCGAAGAAGTGAGAGGGCGGCTCGGTTCGACTGAGAATTTCAAGGGGAATCGTGCAGACCTTGATGAAAAGCGTCAATTTCGAAAGTTCGCTCTGTCGATTCCGGAACAGGTTGGGTACCGTACTCAACATCTTGAAGCAGCAGCCAAGTTCTTTTTATAGGAAGAACCTCTGAGCGATCACATCTGATCAGCCAAGCTTCAATGCGACAGGTCTTCTAGAAATCGGCGTTTTCTGTCTCAGTGATTTATCTCTGATCGACAGTCTCCACGGGCTTTGAAGCGATGTCGTAAACATCGTGTGGCGACGTATCAGCCCAACAGGCATCAATCTGATCCTGTTGAATTACAACGCGCGAGCCTATTGACAATTGAATTGCGCTCGCTGATTCCGTGAAGAAGACAAATTATGTCCGAACAAAAGTCGAATAACGACAGCGCCCCCGGTACGTTTTCATTCTTTGAAACGTTTCAATCTTCAGGTGATGCGATTCCGTCACTTGATTCGATTTCTCTTTCCGGAGAGTTGCCTCAGCTACCAACAAGTCCGCCACCAGTCACCGAACAGCCAGTCACTGAACAGCCGGTCACAAATGAGCCAGAGCCTGTTGGTGTGGGTGAACGGGAATCGGTGAGCGAAGATGTTGGCGTTGTGGGGGAAGTTGCTGCGGAAGACATTGCTGTGGAACCGGTGGTTGCGGAGCAAGTTGAAATTCCGGAAACCGCTGCTGACGTTCAGTCTCCACCTGTTGTCACGCCTCAGGCGGCAAGCGATGACGACGACGATTACGAGATCGATCCGGTTTTGCGTCCACCGGTTGTGAAGCCGCCGGTTGTGAATCCGACAGCTGCAAAGCCAACCACGGCTGCAAAAGTCAAACCAGTGGCGAAGGCGAAATCTGTCGAACCAGCAGCTTCGGCACCTGTTGCTGATGTTGTTCAAGAAGCGACTTGTGCTGTCGCCGAATCTTCACAACCCGTTGTGGAAGCTGCTCCAGTTGTCGCGCAACCGGTTGTTACACCGCCAGTTGGAGAAGACAAGGTACCAACTGTTGAATCGGCAACTGAAGTCGTCGAACAAGAAACGAAGCCAACAGCAGATGCTGATTCCGTGCCAGAATCAAAACCATTGACTGTGGAAGCCATTGTGGCAGCCGCGGCAGCTCGAGTTCGAGCAACGGATTCAACGGACAAAACCAGTGTTCAGCCTGCTGTGACAGCCCCTGTCGCAGCTGCAGCTGTCACGACTCCGCCTGCGAAGAAAATGCCTGTTGCAGCTGAAGAAACGGCCGCCCCAAAACCAGTTGCCGCACCAAAGCCAGTTGCCGCACCAAAGCCAGTTGTGTCAGAACCAGTTGCCACACAGCCTGCTGTGGTGGAAAGTCCTGTTCAGACTTCTGCGATATCACCAGAAGCAGGGTCGGATGCATCTGACGGCAAGGTTAAGTTTGCTGAACTGCCGTTAAGCGACCATGTTCAAGCAGCCGTGCAGCAGTCGGGGTATGATACTCCTACCGAAATTCAGGCTCAGATCATTCCACACATGTTGGAAGGTCGAGATGTTTTAGCACAGTCCCAAACGGGAACTGGCAAAACGGCTGCTTTCGCATTGCCAATTTTGTCGCGAATCAAAACCGAACAACGTACGACTCAGGTGCTCGTTTTGGCTCCGACTCGTGAACTGGCGATGCAGGTTGCAGATTCCTTTGAAACCTATGGTGCTCAGGTTCCCGGTTTTCAAGTGGCCGCCATTTACGGTGGAGCGGGCTATGAAAACCAAATTCGTCAGCTGAAGCGTGCTTCTGTTGTTGTGGGAACGCCGGGTCGAGTCATCGATCACATCAAAAAAGGAACTCTGAAGCTGGGCACATTGGATTGTCTGGTTTTGGATGAAGCCGATGAGATGCTGAACATGGGCTTCTTAGAAGACGTGCAGTTTGTCTTAGAAAAAACTCCTGCCAATCGTCAGGTTGCTTTGTTTTCGGCCACAATGCCTGTTCCCATCCGGAACATCGCAGACCGTTATTTGAATGCTCCGATCAAAATTACGGTCAAGCAAAAAACGATGACGGCGGAAGCCATTCGTCAGCGAGCAGCTTTTGTGTCTCCTCGTGACAAAATGGAAGTGTTGGCTCGGTTCCTCGAAGTGGAAGAAACAGATGGTTGCATTGTGTTTGCTCGAACTCGAGAAGGCACAGCCACTGTTGCTGATGAACTGAACGCTCGTGGGTTTAAAGCGGCCGCATTGAATGGCGATATGCCTCAGCAGGTTCGCGAACGCACGGTTGATCACTTGAAGGCAGGGCGGTTGAATATTGTGGTTGCGACTGACGTTGCTGCTCGAGGACTAGATGTGCCTCGTATTCGACACGTGTTTAACTACGACGTTCCCATGGATAACGAATCGTATATCCATCGAATTGGTCGAACGGGGCGAGCTGGTAAAAAAGGGCATGCGATTTTGTTTGTCACAGGTGGGCAAAAGAATCGTTTGCGAAGTATTGAGCGAGCCACTCGACAGCCAATTGAAATTGTCCAAGTTCCCACAGCGGATGAGGTCAACGAAGTTCGTAAAAAGACGTTTCTTGCTGCAATCGACAAAACGGTTGAAGAGCGTGATTTAAGCTTCTTTAAGCAGATGCTTCATGATCATGCTGAAACAAGCGGAGCTGACGTTGTTGACATTGCGGCTGCTTTGGCTGATCAGTTGCAACAAGGACGTTCATTCTTTGCTGCAGAGCTTCCAAAGGCTCGTCGGCGGGATAACGAAGGTGGTCGGGATCGCAATGATCGAGGTGGTCGAGATCGATTTGATCGCAACGATCGTGGCGGTCAGCAGGATCGACGTCGTAAAAGCGGGCCGGCTCGAGGCGGTATGCAGCGTTATCGAATCGAAGTTGGTCGAGCAGACAATGTGAAGCCGGGCAACATCGTGGGAGCTGTTGCCAACGAAGGTGGGATCGATGGAGATCAAATCGGACCGATTAGTATCTACGACGATTACAGCACTGTTGATCTTCCAGACGGCATGCCAGCAGACATCTTTCAGCTTCTACGGAAAGTACGAGTTGCTGGGAAACAACTTCAACTGACTCGCGCATCGCCAAGTGATGACCAAGAGCAAAAGCGTTTTGGTGGCGGCAAAAAATTCGGCGATCGCAATGGCGGTGGTGGTCGACGTTTTGGTGGACACCAAGGTGGTTCTGGCGGCGGATTCAAAGGCAAGAACTTTGCCAAGAAGAAGTTTCGTCGAGACTAAAGAAACATCAAAGCCTTGATATTTCAAAGATCTCCCCCCGTCAAATGCAGTGCATTCGGCGGGGTTTCTTTTTGCCGTTTTTGAGCTGGCCTCAAAGACGACTGCGGATGCTTCCTCGCTGACGCTCTTACGCGTCGGTTACGACGGGGATCGCTTTTCAACGGTCTGCTATGTCGATGCATGCATCAATGAGCTTCTAGCCAGTTTTTTCCGGTTCCCATTTCCACTTGAATGGGGATGCTCATGGGAAGAGCTGTTTTCATGGCTTCTTCAATCACGGGTTTCACTGTTTCTTCTTCGCTTTTCGGCATGTCAAACACGATTTCGTCGTGGACCGTGAGCAGCATTTTGGTTTGAAAGTTGCCCGCAGCTAAGGCGTTGTGCACTTTGATCATTGCCAGTTTTAACATGTCGGCAGCCGTGCCTTGGATGGGGCTGTTCATGGCTAAGCGTTCGGCGGCATTCGCCAGAGACTTACTGCGACTATTGATGTCTCGAAGATAGCGCCGGCGGCCTGTTTGAGTTTGCACATAACCGTGTTCTTTGGCGAATTCGACCGTCTTATCGATCCATATTTGTACTCCGGGATACTGCTGGAAGTAGCCGTCGACCAGTTCCTTGGCTTCGTGGCGAGGAATATTCAATCTTTGCTGAAGTCCAAAGGCGCTGATGCCATAGATGATTCCGAAGTTCACCATCTTAGCTTTGGATCTCATTTCACGAGTCACTTCTTCGGCAGCCACTGAGTAGACTTTTGCGGCGGTGGCAGTGTGAATGTCTGTGTTCGTTTTGAAGGCTTCAACCATTGCTGGGTCTTGGCACAGTTCGGCCATGATGCGAAGTTCGATTTGCGAATAGTCGGCCGATAGCAGCAAGTGATTTTCACTTCGAGGCACAAAGGCGGCTCGAATTTCTCGACCACGTTCCTTCCTCACAGGGATGGTTTGGAGGTTGGGATCGTTGCTTTGCATGCGGCCAGTGGCCGTCCATGTTTGACTGTAATGAGTGTGCAGTCGTCCGGTTTGAGGATTCACGTGATTCGGAAGTTGGTCGACGTAAACCGATTTCAGCTTTGCTGCATTACGGTAGTCAAGCACATTGGCAATGACTTCGTGCCGAGCACTGAGTCGTTCGAGTTCGCTTTCCTTTGTTGAGTACTGGCCAGTCGCTGTCTTCTTGGGATTGTCTTCAAGTTTCAGTTCGTCGTACAGAACGACTCCCAGTTGTTTGGGGCTGTCGATGTTGAATTCGTGACCGGCGGCCGCGTAGATGGTGTCTTGAAGCTGATTGATATCGGCTTCCAGCTGTCTTGAGTAGTCGGCCAACGCTTCCACATTCAGGCCGATGCCTTCGTGTTCCATGTCGGCCAGCACGGTGATCAAAGGGCATTCGACCTCGTGACAAACTTGGGCGGTTCCTTGGGCTTGGATATCTGGTTCGATCACTTTCGCGATTTGCAACGTGACGTCTGCATCTTCGCTGGCGTATTCTGCGAGTTCCGATAACGGCACGTCGGCCATTGTTTTTTGCTGGTCGCCTTTGGGGCCGATTAACTGGCTGGTTGGAATGGGTTTGTAGGCCAGATACAGTTCGGCAAGGTAGTCTAGCCCGTGTCGCATTTCTGGCTCTTTCATGGAATGAGCCAGCATGGTGTCGAAGATCGCACCGTGGACTTCGAAGCCACTCCACTTTAGCAATGTGATGTCGTACTTTAGGTTGTGACCAATTTTTCGAATGTCTTTGTTTTCGAAGAACGGACGGAATTCTTCGAGAGTTGCGACAGCTTGTTTTCGAGCCTGTTCTTCTGGAAGTGCTTGGCCCGCAGGATCGTGCAATACAACATAAAACGCTTTGTTGGCTTCGAAGCTAAAGGACAGCCCCAAGGGCAGGGCGGTTCGAGCATCAAGGCTTGTGGTTTCGGTATCAAAGCAGACGTCTTTTTGTTGCAGTAGCTTTTCTAGCAGAACCGATCGATCTTCTTTCGTGGTGATTGTGCGGTAGTCGTGCTTGACGTCGGCCAAGGTTTTTACATTGGGTTCTTCGTCGTCGCCAAACAGCGTGGTTTGAATTTGAGCTTCTCGTTTTTCTCGAATCACAGTGGCTCGACTGGCTGACGAGCTGAACTTGTTGCCAAATAGCTTTTTGCCCAATGCGTCGAATTCCAGTTCTTCGAACAGTGTTTGCAGAGCTTCGTCATTGCGTTCTTTGATAGCAAGGTTGCTGAGTTGAAGATTGTGTGGGACATCCAGTTGGATGGTGACCAGTTGTTTCGACAGCAGGGCTTGCTGGACATTTTCTTCGACTCGTTCCTTCTGTTTGCCCTTCAGCTCGTGGCTGTGTTGCAACATGTTTTCCATGCTGTCGTATTTGGCGATGAGCTTTTGAGCTGTCTTGGGACCGATTCCGGGGATGCCTGGAATATTGTCGCTGGCGTCTCCCATCAGTCCCAGAATATCAATCACTTGGTCAACTCGTTCGACATCCCAGTGTTTCAGGACTTCGGGGATGCCTAGAATTTCGAAAGTGGATCCTTGGCGACCAGGGCGAAAGATCACGACGTTGTCTTTGACCAACTGGTGATAGTCTTTATCCGGAGTCACCATGACCGTGTGATAGCCGTCGGCAGCGGCTTCGGTGGCCAGTGTGCCGATAATATCGTCGGCTTCGTAGCCGGGCATGCGAATTGTGGTGATGTTGAATGCTTCCAGCAGTCGGTCGACCAGTGGAAGCTGTGCGGCGATGTCTTCGGGCAAAGCGTCTCGTTGAGCCTTATATTCTGGAAACACTTTGTGGCGTTCGGTGGGTTCGCTGGTGTCAAACGCTGCGGCGATGTGAGTCGGGTTTTCTTTCTTGATGATATCGGTAATGGTGTTGCACATTCCGAATACAGCCGACGTGCAGGTTCCTCCTGACGTAAACCGAGGGCTACGGATCAGGGCAAAGTGAGCTCGATAAACAAGCGCCATGCCATCTAGGAGTACCAGTTTCTTTTCAGGAGCAAACAGGTCGGGAGTGTCGGATTTGGAAGCTGGCATGGCAAAAACGTCGTAGAAGCAGGTGTGATTGATTCGTTGATGGGCGAACCAAACAGACTACCAAAACGCGATACCGACGTTGATGTGCGATCGTCTGGAAATAAAGAATTCGTCTGGGCCGATATTTTCAGCGCCGATATTTTCAGCTTAAGATTGTTGGCCAGATTGCGGTTTTCGCATGAATCGACCCTGCTGCGTGAGCAAAAAGTCTGCGAGTATTATTTGATGGTCTTACTTTAAAGCGGTGGAAATCTGCTTTAAGCGTTGTCGAACAGATGCTTCGCTGGCCAGTTCTAGCTTTTCTTCTCGAGACAAGGGCAGGGCAAAGGCAAGAGCGTCTAGCAGTCGTGGAAGGGGGATTTCTTCACCCTGCAAGGAATCTCCGATGACTCGGACTTCGTCCGTGCGTTTCAGTAACTGTTGCAGCAAGTCTTCTCGAATTTCTGCAGCTTCGTGTTCTGGAACATCATCCAATTCGTCAATGATGGCGACATTGGCTTCTCGATAGGATTTCAGTGGCGGCAGTTCTTCCAGTATGTAGGCTCGGGTGACACCTGCCAGTAGGAAGTTATGCGTGCCGTCGTCAGACTGTTCATGCATGGCAATTTTGCCGATGCATACGGGGCGTTCTAGGGGAGGTCGCCCAAAGTATTCTTGGTCATCGTAGTCGGGGGCCAAGGTGGCCATGGTGATCATGCGATTGTCATCCAACGCATCTTCGATCATCTCGCAATAGCGGCTTTCAAAGATGTGCAGTGGTTGAACGACTCCGGGGTACAGCATGGTTTCTGCAAGTGGAAACAGTCTGACTGTACGAATCGCCGTCATGTTTTGAACAGGATCGATCGCCATGATATCTCTCCCTGAAGGTGCAAGTTGTGTGATTCAATGGTAGCGCTGAGGATTGAACTTTCAATCGTTTTCTTGATTCACCGTCGATACGCCCACCCTTTCATATCGTCTGTTGAAGGGAGGGGGCTCGAAGGTGATTTCGTTGAATTGTTTTCCGAAAGCTGCAAATTGAGAGGGTTGTTTGGACGTTTTTGGTGAATGAGCACATCGGGTGCAGGCGATTACGAAAGGCGGGGCAGCAGACAGCAATTGAGTGTGCTGATGCGTTGATGAAGTGAGGTGGGTTGTTTTGGTGAGTTTTGAGATCCGGAATTCCTACATTCACTTTGCTTTTGCGGCCTTTGTGGTGATGGCGTATGGTCTGTGAGCGGTTAAAGTGCAACACGAAAGATTGATTGAAAGTTTTCAGGATCTTCAGGATTCAGACAGGCAGAAAACGTGACGATTCAGCGAAATCCAACTCGAAGTGTGGTTGTGGGGAGCACGACGATTGGTGGTGGAAATCCGATTGCCGTTCAAAGTATGACGGCCACGAAGACTCAGGATATCGACGCAACAGTCAAACAAATTCGCAGCCTCGTGGATGCTGGCGCTGACGTTGTTCGAGTCGCCATCGATAGTAAAAAAGATGCCGAAGCTTTGATTGAAATCCGCAATCAGGTGGAAGGGAACCTGTCGGTCGACCTTCAAGAAAACTATCGGTTGGCAGAAATCATTGCTCCGTTTGTGCAAAAGCTGAGATACAACCCCGGCCATCTCTACCACCATGAAACGGCCAAGCCATGGCAAGATAAGGTTCGGTACATCGCAGACATTGCTCGAGACAACGATTGTGCGATTCGAGTCGGAGTGAATTGTGGGTCGGTCGATCCAGCGAAGAAGCAGAAATATGCAGCGGATGATTCCATATCGCCCATGCTGGAAAGTGCTTTCGATCACTGCCGTCTGCTCGATGACTACGATTTTACTCGCTACTGTGTGTCCTTGAAGGATTCCGATCCAAAGAACGTCATTGAGGTGAATCAACGATTTGCTGCGGAACGTCCAGATGTGCCTTTGCATTTGGGAGTGACGGAAGCTGGCATGCCGCCAGACGGCATTATTAAGACTCGAATCGCTTTTGAGCAGTTAATTGGCAAGGGGATTGGCGACACAATTCGCGTGTCGTTGACTGTGTCGAACGATCGGAAGCATGAAGAGATTGCCGCAGGGCGAGGTATTCTTGATGACATTGCCAATGGTCGAGTTCGCACGGTGGTTGATTTTGGCTTGAACACGCTCAACATTATTAGCTGTCCCAGTTGTTCACGTGTTGAAAACGAAGCGTTCATCGATTTGGCCGAAAGCGTCAAGGAAATGACAGCCTATGCCAACGAATACGCTTTGACGATTGCTGTGATGGGCTGCCGAGTGAACGGGCCAGGTGAAACAGATGATGCCGATTTGGGCCTCTGGTGTGGCCCGAAGTACGTGAATCTGAAGAAAGGCACGGAAGAACTCGGAGCTTATTCCTACGATGAGATCCTGCCGAAGCTGAAGCATGAACTTGACCTGCTGATTGATGCTCAAGGTCATGGCTCAGTTTCTGAAACTGCGACCGCATAGGTTGCTGTTGATTGCCTCAGCTGCTGATTTGGCGGCGACTTTTGCCGGACAACCAGCAAACCTCGCGCGACTTTTGTTTCAGCCGCCGACGGATTCAGCTTTTAGTGGGTTGATTGCCGAAGTCAGAGAAGGGTGGGACGATCTCAGTGGTTAAGCTGTTATTGAACGGCCGTTTTTGGCAAAAGGCAGGAGGCCTCGTATGTCTGAATCTGACTTCATGGAAATTGTCCGCACCAGTTTGAACGAACTGCTGCGCTGGGTTGGATTTGGTACGTTGGTTGGCCTTGCGGCAAAAGCCATCATGCCTGGACGAGACCCCGGTGGAGCTGTGGGCACGATGCTGATGGGCATCGGCGGCAGTGTGATCGGATGCGGAATCGTGCTGTTCTTCTGGCGCGACGCAAAAATCGACCCGATTAGCGGCAAGGGTTTTGTTGCGGCGACATTGGGGGCATTTACGTTGCTGTTTTTCTATCGCTTGCTTGCCGGTAGCTTCTTTGCGGAAGGCAACGACCACGACAATAAGTTGGCTCATCGAGCCCGGCGGCGTACTCGTCGCCGCAAAATCGTGGAAGATGTCATCTGACACTGTGTATCTGCGGTCGGGCTCTGTGGGCCCGATCCCGTCGCAATCCGCCTTGAACGGCCCCACTGTTTGTCAAATGGTCGGGTTGTCAAATGGTTGGGGCAAATTGCAGGGGCGTTGGCCTTGCGGGCGATGAGTTCTCGCTCACGCTTCGGGTTGCCTTAAAGAGCGCAACTTCAAGACTCACTTAGCGAGCTACGATTTCAAGCGGTTTTGGTTCAGCTGATGTCATGTTGCCGTCTGTGTGGCGGCAAATCTGATGAGGCAGGTGAATCCGCTTCTGGCAAGCCGTAGGTTGAGCGAACTTCTGCTAATGCGTCTGCTAGGTTGGTGTGTTTCCGTTTGTGGGAGCGCCCTTTGCTTTGAGCATGGATTCGCGTGGCCACGGCGTCTCCCACTCCAAGCAGCATCAGCCAAACGGCGAGTACCAACAAAACGCACACGTATGTTGTTGCGATCCACGGTGACTTTCCAAGTGCCATCACGCGACCACCGACAGCAATCAGTGCTCCCATGACAACGGTGAATGCGGATGTTTGCATTCGGTGAGAATGTTGTCGCGTTAAAAAACGTTGCTCCCGTTCCGTCTGCTCTGTGTCTAGCAGTTGGGTTCGTCGAGCTTTGACTTGCAGGACAATCAGCACGATTCCAATCGCGGCCAGAGCAGCTCCAAAGCCTGCAAAGATCAAATCATCTTTCATGTTTTTGGGCTCTTTTGCTGAGTGAGAGCTTTTTGATCTCGTGAAAATCGATTTGAAAGTGTCTTTCATTGTGAAAGACATGCTGGTTTAGCAGCGGCAAAGCAGTGTTTGCTTGCTTTGCCGTGTCTTAACGGGAGGTGCCTCTATTGAATTCTAGGCACATTATCATCTGACGAGGAAAGATTCTGGTTGGGGTGAGGTGCTTTTCGGCAACTCACAACTGTTTCCTGACTGATCTCGCGTGTGTTGTGTCATCAAAGTGATCACTGTTGTGGTGCGTTTTTGATATTAGACGCGGTTTTGAGTCAGGATTTTGTTGTTGGTGGCGTCATACCACTGGCAGGTCGCTTTATTTTTGCTTGAGAACCCATGGATTCGTCGAATTTTCAATCCGAACGTCATTGGTTGGCGTTTTTACAAGACAAATCTCGTTGAAGGCGGATAGCTGGCTGCGGATTTTTAAGTCAGTGATCGATGGTCGGAAGAATCGGCATCACCTGCCAGTGGTGTGAATTCGCTTGGCGATCGTGTGTGGCAAGGGGCATTTTGTTGGCAGGAGGCCGAGCGAAAGTCTGTTTTTTTGAGGCTTTCAATTGAATTTCGTGGGATTTCGTCGCTGTTAGGTTCATTCCGGCACGTGTTTTGCCACTCAGGGTTAAGTGTCAGTCAATGAACGGCTGTCACTTGGACCGTTGGATAACAGGAGGGATAAGCATGTCTTTGTATCAATCAGAACTGATGAGCGAACTGACGGACCAGCAGGTTCGGTTTTCTCCCCAAGCAGTTCGGAAAACCCAGATTGAGCGCGCAGAAACCTATCTTGTGGAGCTAGATCGTTCTCAGGCGTCGTATTTCTATGGTGATGTGTGTTTTGCCATTACTGGCTACCACACGGAAGCAAATGCTTCGGTTTCCATTCCTGTAGCAGATCTTCAGCGTGATTTAAGGCGGTTTATTGAGGATTTGGCAGAGAGCCTCGATTTAACAGAAGACGATTTTGATCAGCGTTTGTACACGGTGTTGGAAATCAGTGAAAAGTTGAACGTGTCTGCAAAAACAATTGATCGTTGGCGTGATCGAGGATTGGCCAGCCGAAAGGTGAAGTTCAACGGGCGGAGTCGAGTTGTCATTCTTGAAGAGACGTTGAAGCGTTTTGTTGAATTGCACAAGGATCAAGTGGAGCGTGGTTCTTCGTTTAAACAGCTGTCAGCGGAAGAGCGGGAGCAGATGATTTCAGATGCTCGCTCGTTGGCGGCGGCGGGGCTGACTTTGACTGACGTGAGTCGAAAATTGGGCAGAAAGCTGCGACGAGCGACGGAAACTGTTCGCTATACGTTGCGTGATTATGATCGAAAATATCCTGAAAATGCAATTTTTCAGGCTCGAGGCGTCGCGATTTCAGCGGAACATCAGGCTTTGATGTATGACCTCCGGCAGCAAGGCGTGTCGGTCAAGGATTTGGGCAGACGGTTTAGTCGATCGATCGAATCTGTGAAATCGATTCTTTCGGAAGTCCAAGTTCGGCGGTTGAAAGAACTGCCCATTGAATTCATGGACAATGATGAATTCCGCATGGAAGACGCTGAGAGCGTGATTTGCGGGGTTGCTCCAGATTACGACGAAGGCAAAAAATCGGCTCGAGTCCCTTCTGGATTGCCGTCGTACTTGTCTGAGCTCTATCGGGTTCCTTTGTTGAATAAGCCTCAGGAGCAGTACTATTTTCGCAAGATGAACTTCCTGAAGTGGCAGGCGAGTCAGCTGCAGGAGCGGCTTTCTACCAGTGATTCTCCGGCTCGAGTCGCAAAACAGATGGGAGAGTGTCTCAAACAAGCGGCCACGGTCAAGAACCTGTTGACTCGCTCAAATTTGCGTTTGGTTGTGTCGATTGCGAAGCGTCACTTGAAGCCGGGGGCGAACTTTTTTGAGCTGGTCAGTGACGGAAATATGTCGCTGATTCGGGCCATCGAAAAATTCGACTATTCAAGAGGCAATAAGTTTTCCACATATGCTTCGTGGGCCATTATGAAGAATTATGCTCGGTCTGTTCCTGCGGAATACACGAAACTTGATCGGTTTCGCACGGGTTATGACGAGTTATTTGGCAGTGTTCATGAAGGTCGAGGGACTGCGTTCAGTGATGAGCTGGTGAATAAGGCTCAGCGAGACGCGATTACCGAAATTCTGCGAGAACTGAATGGGCGTGAGCGAAAGGTAATTGCTTGCCGATTTGGTTTGAGTCAGGGCAGTGAGCCTGAAACGCTTGAACAGGTTGGTTCACGAATGGGTGTGACGAAAGAGCGAATTCGTCAGATCGAAGTGCGTGCTTTGGAGCGAATGCGTCGGATTGCAGAACGCAAGCAGGTTGATATTCCCGGCATTTAAGCTGTGTGATTCAAGCAAGCTGATTTTTAAGCATTGAGCTCTCGTCTCGTGGGATCTGCAGGATCACGGGGTGAGAGCTCTTTTTTGTTGGAGTGCATTCTTTCTCTGCTGCTTAAATCAGTACATAAACCAGTGCATGCTGTTCAAATTAGCTGGCTGGCTGACTGCTGTTGACGTCCTCACGTTCTTGGGGCAAGGTGGCTGTGGTTTGAGTTCCAGTTTGTTTTCGTCTGGTTTGAGTTGATTCCGGTTGATGGTTGTGGCTGGTTAGCGGTGTTGTTCTTAGTTTTGGTTTCACATTCTTGGGCGGCGAACCCAGTGAGACGTGGTGTGTCTGAGTGACGGTGGCTTGCTTGGCTTTTGGAAATCAGGTGGGCCTTGATTTGCGACCACAAAAAGATTTCACAGTGCCTTTTCTGGTAAAAACGCCGTTGTGGGGATCCTTTGGTGAACTCTGATACGGCCAATGCCGACAGTACCACGACCGTGATAACGAGTTCTGGTTTGTTGTTGCGGTTCTGTATTTGGCGAGGATTGCTGGTTCACAAAATGGGAACCAACAACAAATCTTCTCGGACTGTTCAGCTTTCTATCTTCGGGCTTGCTAGCCGATAACGGATCGCTATACTGCCCGGCTCGCCGCAGAGGTAGGTCTGCGCTAGCGTAGCTCAATTGGTAGAGCTCCGGTTTTGTAAACCGGTGGTTGTGGGTTCAAGTCCCTCCGCTAGCTTTCAGTTTTTGCAGCGTTGATATGTGTTGTGAAATCTGGGCGGGGGTGTTCCAGAGCGGCCAAATGGGCCAGACTGTAAATCTGGTGGCGTATGCCTTCGCAGGTTCGAATCCTGCTGCCCCCAATCGTAAGGAAGTTTGCTTCAGTTTATGAAGCGGTTTTCTGCGGGCGTAGTTCAATGGTAGAACTCCAGCCTTCCAAGCTGGTCGTGTGGGTTCGATTCCCATCGCCCGCTCTTTGAGATGTGTGAGTATTCGGCTGCTGTAGCTCAGCTGGTAGAGTACATCCTTGGTAAGGATGAGGTCATGGGTTCAAGTCCCATCAGCAGCTTTGTGTGGCATGAGGTGACGCCTTAAGTTTTGGTGTCTATTGGTTTTCTTCTTTTGTTCGTCGACCGCTGGCAGTTGTTGAAGGAATCGTCGGTCGATTTGGAGTCTGGAAATGGCAAAGGCAAGTTTCGAGCGTACAAAGCCTCATGTGAACGTGGGGACCATTGGTCATATTGACCATGGTAAAACAACAACCACAGCGGCTATTCTTGCTGTACAGGCCGCTAAGGGTCTTGGTGAGGTTAAGAGCTACGCTGATATCGCCAAGGGCGGTACGGTTCGTGATGCGACAAAGACGGTTACGATTGCGGCGAGTCACGTAGAGTATGAGACGCCAAATCGTCACTATGCTCATATTGACTGCCCTGGTCACGCCGACTTTATTAAGAATATGATTACCGGTGCTGCCCAGATGGATGGTGCGATTCTGGTTGTTGCGGCTGATACTGGCCCAATGCCTCAGACTCGTGAACACATTCTGTTGGCTCGCCAGGTTGATGTTCCTGCTCTTGTTGTGTTCATGAACAAGTGTGACCTTGTTGATGATGAAGAGTTGTTGGAGTTGGTTGAGATTGAAGTGCGTGATCTGCTGACTAAGTATGGTTACCCTGGCGACGATGTGCCGCTGGTAATGGGTAATGCTAAAGGTGCTTTGGATGCCCCTGGTGATGACGCTGCCAGCGAATGCATTACAAAGCTAATGGAAGCTCTTGATAGCTACATTCCGGAGCCAGAGCGTGACGTTGATAAAGCCATGTTGATGTCTGTGGAGGATGTCTTTTCAATCGAAGGTCGCGGAACAGTTGCGACTGGTCGAATTGAGCAGGGTGTCTTGAAGGTTGGTGATAAGGTTGAGATTCTGGGGCTTCGAGAGACTCAGGAAACAACTTGTACTGGCGTTGAGATGTTCCAAAAGACTCTGGATGAAGGTCAGGCTGGCGATAATGTTGGTATTCTTCTTCGTGGTTTGAAGAAAGAAGATATTCAGCGTGGTCAGGTTGTTGCTGCTCCGGGAACAATTAAGCCTCACACTAAGTTTGAAGCTGAAGTTTACGTTTTGAGCAAAGAAGAAGGTGGTCGTCATACTCCTTTCTTCAGTGGTTACCGTCCTCAGTTCTACTTCCGAACAACAGATGTGACTGGCTCAACAGATCTTCTGGATGGTGCTGAAATGTGCATGCCAGGTGATAATGTTAAGGTCTGTGTGACTCTGGGTAAGCAAATTGCTATGGTTGACGGAAGCCGCTTCGCGATTCGTGAAGGTGGTCGAACTGTTGGTTCTGGTGTTGTTACCAAGATTGTCGAGTAGTTCGGCTTGTGAGTTTGTGGTTGAACAATTGGCTGTCTGTTTGCTGTTTTGTGAGCAGGCAGCTTTTCTGTTTTGTTGGTTGTCTCTACTGTCGGCGCGTTTTGGAGTGTTCCTGTGAGAGAGTATGTTTGGTTGGAGTGCACTGAGACAGGGATGCGGAACTACCGAGTCATGAAAGAGACTCGTGGTACTGAGCGTCTCGAGTTGAAGAAATATTGCCCGAAGTTGCGTCGGCATACGATTCATAAAGAATCACGCAAGAAATAGTTTGTGTTTTTCCGGACGGACGTAGCTCAATTGGCAGAGCAGCGGATTCCAAATCCGCAGGTTGGGGGTTCAAGTCCCTCCGTCCGTG
>CAYTUE010000027.1:31560-41468 GCA_964441085.1 uncultured Planctomycetaceae bacterium | reverse complement strand
CGCCGACGGAACTGCCCGAAATGATACGGTTTGCTAGAACAGACTTTCGCTGGCAATGCGCGGTGTGATGCTCTCATGGAAAAGACTTCGTGATGCGCGATGATCACTGCTGTATCCGCTCGGGAAGAACGTCTGGAACTTGTGAACATGCTGAGAGGTTCCGAGATCAATTTTCTCCTCGCAAACTGTCCCCAATCCGCGCCGTCGCTTCTCGAAGAAAATATCTTCAATCACCAAAATCTTTCATCATCAAATTCGGCCTCCCCACTTGTGAGCCACTTTGGTAAGGGCAAGTCGCTTGGTTGACTTAGACGTTGTGTTGAGTACGATCAGGAAAGTTTGTGGTGTCTCGAACGAGGATCTTACTCGTTCGAGTGAACAGGGAACTCCGGTGAAATTCCGGGACGGTCCGGCCGCTGTGTGCCGTTTGCAATGTGACAATTGCATCTGTGACTCCATTCAATTTGCCATTGCCCAGATTGGGATGAGAAGGCTGAGAGTGACAGAAAAGCGGTGAGTCAGAAGACCTACCACGAACCAGACGATTTTGTGCTCACTCGGATTTGAGCGTTCGTTGCAACCGACATCATGATTTTCATTTTCATTTCCAAAAGTTCGGTTGGTTCCACTGATATGGGATTGGTCCCACTCATAACGTCATTTTGATCATGCGCGTTTTATCATCTGCGCGCCGCTTTCTCTGAGTAAGCCAAAGGACCTCGGTCTGCGGATCAGATCATGCTGAAAAACCTTGCGCCTGTACCTATGAATCAGCTCAAATCGATTCTGACAAGTTCTTCAAAATTCACTCGTTCTCCCCACAAGGAGCTTACCAACAATTCAACTGAAAACCCTAGCACTTGCGGCATGAATTGCAGCAACGACAATGATGTGTATGCATTCCATACGGGCACTTCTCGCACACTGTTCGCAGACGATTCCGTTCGTTCATTGTCAGCTTCAATGTCCTTGGAGAAGCTCGTCACAATGGTCAGTTGAAATGGCGGCGAAGTCGTTTCTGGCGACGCATTGACTCGGGGCGAAATGACTTTTCTATTTGGATTTCAGGATGACGGCAAAGGTTTTCATGGTGATGGGCACCAGTTCATCGGCAGGCAAAAGTTTGCTGACGGCTGCTCTTTGCCGTTGCTTTGCTCGTCGTGGCATCCGCGTTGCGCCATTCAAGGCTCAGAACATGTCGAACAACGCGGCAGTCTGTGCAGATCGAGGAGAGATTGGTCGTTCTCAGGCACTGCAGGCGCAAGCGGCTGGAGTGTTGCCGCATACCGATATGAATCCGGTTCTACTGAAGCCTGAAGGGGACACGCGTTCTCAGGTCATTGTGAACGGAAGGCCGCTGCAAACATTCGAGGCAGCTGACCACTTCGAACGTCGTGCACAACTTTGGCCGCATGTGACAGCTGCGCTTGATCGACTGCGAGAGAACCATGAGCTGGTCATGATTGAAGGCGCGGGGAGTCCCGCTGAATTGAATCTTGCTGACGTAGAGATGGTCAACATGTCAATCGCGAGATACTGTCGAGCACCAGTGCTGTTGGTCGGTGACATCGAACGCGGCGGAGTCTTTGCACAGTTGCTTGGGACTCTTTGGCTGCTTCCACCTGAAGATCGACAGCTTATATGCGGTTTGATCGTGAATAAGTTTCGTGGCGATTTGCGGCTGTTTGATCGAGGCGTCGAGTTGCTTCAGGAACGCGGGCATGTTCCAGTGTTAGGAGTCCTTCCATGGGTCTCCTCCTTAAATCTTCCCGAAGAAGACGCTGCTGATCTTGGTCAAAGCATTCCAGCGGATTCATCCATCGACAAGGCGTGTCTCGACATTGCCGTGATTCGGTTTCCGCATATCGCAAATTTTGATGACTTTGATCCACTTCGTGGAGAGGCTTCTGTGCGATTGCGTTACGTTCAAAAGGAAGAGGAGATCGGCCGTCCCGACGTCGTAATTCTTCCCGGCACCAAAAACACGATTGGAGATTTACGCTGGCTCCGTGAGACCGGACTTGCCACCGAACTCCAGCAACAAGCAAGCCGCAACGTGACCATCATCGGCATCTGTGGCGGTTATCAAATGCTTGGGAAACAAATTCGTAATCCGAATCGGTTGGAAAATTGCTGTGAGTGCATCGAAGGTTTAGGCTTATTGGATATCGAGACGGTATTCGAACCTGAGAAATTGACATCTCAGGTTCAAATGGTGATCACAAATGATTTGATTGCGCCAAGTCTCCAAGGTGAAATACTTCGGGGATACGAGATCCACATTGGTCGGACGAAAACATCAACACCTTGGTTGTCCCGAACGTCTGGCGGAAAGAGTTCTGCTGTCGCTCAAGAGAGTAACGATCTTGACCGTGCTTATACAAATGGCGGTGCTTATACAGATGACTGTGCTCATGCTGCTGACGGCGCTCATGCTGCTGACGGTGCCCATGCAAATGGCGGACGAATTTGGGGATGTTATCTGCACGGTCTTTTCCACAATGATAAGTTTCGAAATGCGTGGTTGGTAACATTCGGAGTGAGTTCTTCATCGCCGAGGCTCTCAGCTGTTGAAGCGACCGAACAGTCACTCAACCGAATCGCTGATGCTGTTGAACAGCATGTTGACGTAGATCGTATCTGGTTAATGATCAATCAATTTGAGAATGAGTCACAGCATGTCAGATAAAAACGAAGAGCACAGGCAGCGAATGATTCGCATCAATGAGGTCAAAGACCGACAGTTGGCGAATGCGACTCAGAAAAAAGGGCTGATCATTGTGCATACTGGTGCAGGCAAGGGGAAGTCCACGGCTGCGTTCGGAATGGCGTTTCGCGCGATCGGCCAAGGGATGAAGGTCGCGATTGTCCAATTTATAAAGGGGGCAATTCAGACGGGCGAGGGCGCTTTCATCAAGCAGATGGCTGAACATGGCATGCCGATTGAAATGCATACCATGGGCGAAGGTTTTACTTGGAAGACTCAGGATCGTGAACGGGATATCGCAACTGCCATGAAAGGCTGGGCGAAAGCTGTTGAGCTGATGCGTGATCCCACCATTGATATGGTCATCCTTGATGAAATTAATATCGCGACAAAGTATGACTATGTTGCTCCGTCCATCGTGGTTGATGAGTTGCTGGAGAAACGCGAGATGCTGCATGTTGTGTTGACAGGCCGCAATGCAAGTCCCGAAGTCATCGAGATCGCAGACTTGGTTTCCGAAATGAAGGCCATTAAACACCCATACGCACATGGTATTCAACCGCAGCCAGGGGTCGAGTTTTGAAGACAAAGAGTCCCCCAAATCTGACCGAGAGAGCAGCGTTAAAAGGAACAATCACATTGGTTCTTGGCGGCGTACGTAGCGGTAAAAGCCGATTTGCTCAAGACCTTGCTGCTCAGTTGGGTGGCGATGATGTCCTGTTCGTGGCGACTGCCGAGTCGCGAGATGATGAGATGGATCAGCGAATTCAACATCATCGCAAATCCAGACCTGCCACTTGGCAGACGCTCGAACAACCGTTGAGAACGGGGCGTACAATCGCCGCTGCGAATTCTCTGCCCGCGGTCGTGTTGGTGGACTGCCTTACTCTGCTTGTGAGTAATGTCATGTGTCGCAATGAGTCTGAGGATATTGATGATTTCAAACAGAATTTTGCAGATTTGGAAACGTGTGTGCTGCATGAAGTTGATGCGCTCATTGAAGTCGCAGCAAAACACTCAACCCACTTATTGATCGTCTCTGGTGAGGTGGGTTCGGGGGTGGTCCCTGAGCACAAAATGGGGCGAATGTTTCGAGATTTGCTTGGATTCGCAAACCAACGAATCGCGGCGTCCGCAACGGTGACGTATTGGATGCTGGCTGGATTGGCCATCAACGCAACTGACATTGCGATCAACGTTGAACGGGCAGCCAGTGGACTTCGTCAAAACAATAGGGCTGGAATAGAACAATGAAGCAGAGCTTGATTTCAAATCGATTGAGTCGTCTGTTTAAAAGGACACGACTTGTTTTGCTCATGACATTGCTGGTTCTTTCCAGTGGACTGCTTGGATGTCAAAAAACATCGAAGCCAGAACATGACGAGCCAGCAGTCGATCTGTCTGCCAATGAAAAATCGGTCGGAACGATTACGGATCGTCTCGACCGTGACGTTCTTGTGACACAACCAGCGAAGCGGATTATCAGTCTTTCTCCCGCAACAACGGAATTATTGTTCGCACTGAATCTGAAAGACTCGATGATTGGCGTAACGACCAACTGCAATTTTCCTCCCGCAGCACTTGAAATTTCGCAGATTGGTGGAGGGACCTTAGAGAGCATCAGTCTGGAGGAAATTGTCAGTGCAAAGCCTGACCTTGTCGTCTGTCACTGGGAATACCATCAACCTCTGCTTGAGTCGCTGGACCGGCTCGGAATTCGCTCACTGGCAATTGGAGCAAGAAACTTAGACGAACTTTTTGAAGAAGCGAAATGGGTGGGTCTGATGACGGATCGCGTCGTCGATGCAGATTCGCTGATTACGAAGATGAGTGCCCGCCGCGACAAATTGTCAAAGTTCGCAACCGAAGCGAAAACGGAACCTCCCTTAAAAGTCTTTTATGAGGTCTGGGATGATCCGCTCATGACAGCGGGATCGGGTTCATTTATCGATGAAGTGTTGTCTCTGGCTGGTCTCGAAAACATCGCTGGGAAGACCAAAATTCGATACCCGCGTATCAGTTCAGAAACGGTTCTGCGTGCTGATCCCGATTTGATTTTAGCTCCCACCTCACACTTCGAGAACATCGATATCGCTGAGATTCGATCACGACCGGGCTGGCAAAATCTTTCTGCCGTGAAAAAAGAGCGGATCTATCTGATCTCGGGTGATGAAATTTCACGTTGTGGGCCTCGTGTTCTGGATGCTCTTGAGGAGATTGTTCGCGTCGCTTATCCAGAAGCGTCAGCAAGTCTGCCCCAAGGAAGCAACATCTTTGTGCAAGATGCCGACCGTTCGGACCAGCAGAAAGCGCAGCCATGAAGTCGTCTGCCTTTTGTATCGCCATGGCGTTGATTGTGATGCTTTGTATCGCTTTGTTCAGTTGCTTTGTGGGCGCAGCCTCCATTTCTCCGTTGAGGCTTTATGAAGCTGTGACGGGAGATTCGGTTTTGAGTATCACTGACCGAACAATTCTTTTACAGCTACGTTTACCAAGAATTCTCACCGCAGTCCTCGTTGGTGGTTCACTGGCGTCTGCAGGGGTTGGCTTCCAAGGTCTTTTTCGCAATCCACTTGCTGAACCCTATGTCATCGGGGCTTCCAGTGGTGCAACATTAGGAGTCGCTCTGGTGATCGTGTGTGGTTTGAAGGCATCTGTGTTGTCACTTGGTGCGACGACGATCGCCGCCATGGTTGGTGCGCTTGCAGTCGTGCTTCTTGTTTTGGTCATTGGCTCGTTGGCACGAACTCCATCAACAATTTCTTTGCTTTTGGCGGGAGTTGTGATCAGCAGTCTGATCAACGCGATCGTTTCGGCATTGATGTTTCTGTTCGACCAAAAGACTGTTGTCATTCTTTCCTGGTTGATGGGATCCTTGGCGAACAGCCATTGGGGAACAGTCATGATGGCGGCTGTTGTGGGGGGCAGTGGAATGCTGATGATCGGTTTCTTATCGCGTCCGCTTGATGCGTATGCTTTAGGCGATACCACATCACAGTCACTGGGGCTCGACCTGAAACGATTTCGCTGGCTGATCATTGGGGCAGCCAGCGTGGCGACAGCTGGCGCGGTCGCAGCTGCAGGAATGATTGGCTTTGTCGGTCTTATTTCACCACACATTGCTCGCCAGTTTGTCGGTTCGCGGCATATTTCCTTGATACCGATGAGCATTTGTGTCGGCGCGTCACTGATGTTGGTCGCCGATTCCATGGCACGAATTGTCATGGCTCCTGCAGAACTGCCTGTCGGCATTGTCACCGCGATTCTTGGGTGTCCATTCTTTCTCTGGTTGCTTCTGACAGATCGCCGTGACGGTGCCGCGCTTGGAGGTTCCGCATGACATCTCTGAAGACGCAATCACTCACCTTCGCATTCAAAAACGAAAATGAAATCTTCAGAGACGTTTCGCTGGAACTTGTTCCTGGTGAAATTCTGGCGATTCTAGGGGGCAATGGATCTGGCAAGACAACCTTGTTGCGTAATTTGGCAGGGCACTTGACTCCGAAATCTGGCTGCGTTTTTTTAGATGATCGCCCTCTGGAGCAGTGGTCACGACGTGAGATTGCTCATCGATTGACATTGATGCCACAGTCAGAACTCTGTGAAACCCCGCTTTCAGTTCGCGAGATGGTTCGATTGGGAAGGACGGCGCAACGCGGCTGGTTTCTGCCGCTCACAACTGAAGATGAACAGGCTGTTGATGAAGCATTACATGCGACCGGAATGACTGAACTTGCTGACCGGTCCATTACCAAGTTATCGGGCGGACAATGGCGTCGAGCAATCTTCGCGAGATCCCTTGCTCAAGATGCTTCCATCCTGCTATTGGACGAGCCAACCAACGGACTCGATTTGAAGCATCAATATGATTGTCTCGAGCAACTTCAGCGGTTGGTCAAAGAAAAGCAACTCATCGTCATTCTTGTCTTACACGATTTAAATCATGCGGCAATGTTTGCGGATCGCATCGCATTACTGGCGGAACATGAAATTCTGGCAATCGGTGATTGTGCTGAAGTTCTGACGGCAGAACTTGTCGAACGCGCCTATGACATACGCGTCACGATCGTCAGCCATCCGATTAGCGGTACACCCTTGGTGGTTCCTGTGGGACCAATGGTCGAATCAAAGACTGCGACTCATAACGAGAAGAAGCGACCATCATGAATTCATTCCTGATCGTCGTCGTTATTGTTGTTGCCGGACTCTTCTTCAGTCTCGTCGGTTTGTCAGAAAATAAGGGGAGGATTCATGAGCAAATCCGTCACAGGAAGTGATCTCAGTCCTGAAGAAATCGATGAAGGTGTGATTCAGGACAAGCTTGACCATCTCTGCAAGCCGCCCGGAAGCCTTGGTAAGCTTGAAGAGATCGCGTTCACGCTCTGTCGCATTCAACGTACTTTGACTCCTGTGACGCAGCCTCGGCATGTTACGGTGTTCGCTGCCGATCACGGAGTCACCTGTGAAGGGGTCACCGCTTGGCCCAGTTCAGTGACAGCAGCCGTCGTGAAAGTGATGCAGAAGGAACGCACAGCCAGTGGTGTATTCGCAAAGTCACTGAATTGTGGCTACGAAGTCATTGATGTCGGTCTGTTGAAACCACTGGGTGAACAAGATTCACGTGTGACTCATGCTGCGCGTCGTTGTGGGACAAACAATCTGTTGCGCGAACAAGCGATGACCGAGACCGATTTCGACCAGGCATGGCAAGTGGGTGTCGATTCTGCTGCCAGAGCGGCATCGGCTGGGCACAAGTTGCTGATTGGTGGAGAAATGGGAATCGGCAATACGACCGCTGCGAGCTGCTTGATCAGTTTACTGGCTGAGGCAAACCCGCAGAGTGTTGTTGGCCGAGGCGCAGGGATTGATGATGCAATGCTCACTCACAAGCAGAACGTTGTGGGCGAAGCAGTTGAAAGGGTACATTTTTTAGGTGCTCTCACCCCGAAAAAAATTGCGTGCGAAGTTGGTGGGCTGGAAATTGTCGCACTTGCAGGCTTCTATTTTGAGGGAGCACGTTTGGGGGCAACATTGCTCATCGATGGGTTGATTTCAACTTCGGCAGCATTGCTTGCAGGATCATTAAATCCAGCGGCAGCAAAGAACATGATCGCTGGCCACCGCTCAACAGAACCGGGACACATCATCGCTCTGCAACAATTGCAGCTTGATCCCATTCTTGATTTGAAGATGCGGTTGGGCGAGGGGACTGGTGCTCTCGCTGCACTTCCCCTCCTCGACTTGGCAGCTGCGATGATGAATGAGATGTCGGCACTCAGCGATTTGGAGCTGACATGAACACCGCACCATCAGAGAACCTTGCTGCCAGTGCTGAAAGCGATTCGCCATTCCCATCAACTTGGGAATGTTTTCTCGCTGCCATTCAATTCTTGACGAGAATTCCAGTGACTTTGGTTCCTGATCAGTCGTCAGCTTATTACAAACTCGCCCTGCAACGGGGAGTCCTCTTTTTCCCGATCGTGGGTGGGCTGATTGGCGGATTCACAGCGATTCTGTTTTTCGCTGCGTCTCAAATGGGGCTTTCGGCATTGGTCGCAGCACTGTTGGCGGTCGGTATCGAAGCGCTGCTGACAGGCGCATTTCATGAAGATGCATTTGCCGATACCTGTGACGCTCTTGGCGGTGGTTGGAGCCGAGAGCGTGTTCTGGAAATCATGAAAGATAGTCGCCTCGGAACCTATGGAACTCTGGGATTGGTGATTGGAGTTGGTCTGCGGGTCACAACAATGGCAGCACTCATTCCAACAGGTTGGAGCTGGACATTGGCGACCATTGTCGCTGCTTCTACGTTGGGGAGACTCGCAATCATTGGGATGATGGTCACGACACAACCCGTCACTGATCGCAAATCACAAGCCAACAACATCTCTGCGAATCAGACACAGCAAACGTTCCTGTTCGCACTCTTCCTGTCATTTCCCTTCTTAATCCCATGGCTGTGGAGCAACTTGCTGGCATCCATGACGGCGATCGCAGTTTCGCTCGTCGTTCTTTGGTGGTTCCGTGGTAAAATCATGACACGTGTTGGCGGTACGACGGGGGACCTTCTCGGCAGCTGCGGCTTTTTGATTCAATTGGTCGTGCAGGTCACTTCGACAGGGAACTGCTTTCATGGTTGAACTGATTCTGATTCGACACGGCGAAGTCGAGACCCGTTGGAAGTCAATTTGTTATGGAGCGATGGATGTCGCACTCAGCGAATCAGGTCGCCAGGCTTCACGGAAGTTGGCGGTTCGATTCGCTCAGCAAAAGACACCCCGATCGATCTTCCATAGTGATCTATCCCGTACGCGTTTTCTGGCTGGGCAAATGATTGAAGCATCACGCGTTAAGATTCCCGTCGTTGCAGACAGTCGATTAAGAGAACGCGACTATGGTCAATGGCAGGGGATCACATGGGACGCAGCTTATGCAAGCGATCCAGAGCACTTTCAAGATCTGATCGACCGCCCCGACACCTATCGCCCACCCGATGGAGAAACGACCAGCGAAATGCAAAATCGGATTGTCGCTTGGTATCAGGAAACGGTCGCTCATTTTGAGAAGGACTCAGATGCAACAATCGTCGCCATCAGCCACAGTGGTCCGATTGCTGCACTTGCTGGCTGGCTGACCGGTACACCCGCAAATCAATGGGCTCCTTGGATGCTTAAACCGCTTGAATGGCTCACTGTCCAAATGACAAATGCAGAACCTCTGCTGACACGCAGCGTGGCGAGTGACTCATTAAAATGATTCGACAACTGAGCATCTTGAACTGAATTCTATGATTGCTGATGCGGCTGACATCACGACGAAGCACGCAGTTGACGTAAGCACGCAGTTGACGTAAGCACGCAGTTGAGTGTGCACGCGGTTGAAGTCTGCACACGCTTGAAGTCTGCACACGCTTGAAGTCTGCACACAGTGAACGGTCACCTCTCTTTGTCGTGGTACAGCAGAAAGAGCTTGAGCACATATTGAGGTCGGCGTTGTCGCTGTTTGAAGCCAGAACGATCGAATTCAGATCGAAAACTGCTTAAGTCTGTTTCACTTGAGGCTGTGGCTGGATGATGCTTTTTTCTGCTCGTACCATTGGCTGTTTGATAGATCTTAAAAGTGTGGGCTTTTGCTCACGCTCATGAGCGTTGAGTTTCAATTTTGCGTACGGAGTTTTCAGATGATGTTTCGATATTTGCCG
>CAYTUE010000027.1:18762-31460 GCA_964441085.1 uncultured Planctomycetaceae bacterium | reverse complement strand
CCGGCATTGTTGCTCGGGCTCATGTTTTGCAATCTGGCGTCTGCTCAAATCGACTTTGATTTTCCAAAGGAAGGGGTGCCGGTACTGCGAATTGATGAGTACTACACCGAAGCCAAAAAAGACAAGAGACCGATGTTGTTAGTTTTTTCGGATGGTCGAGTTCTTCGATCGGTGTCTGAAAACGAAGCAGATGACTACGAGTTCACATTAAGCGAACAGAAATTTGCTCAGGTACTGAAACAGATTTTCGTTGTGAATGACTTTGCGACGATTTCCGATGAGAAAATTCTGGATGAGATTTCTACCAAGAGAAAAAAACGACCGTCACGAAACACATTCAGAGTGACGTCAAACACAGCAAAGGGTTCTCATGTCGTTGATTTTGGCACAACGTGGGTTTATGACCGTCTTGGATTGGGGCGGAAAAGATATCCGAATGCGACGGAGCTAAAACGGTTTCTTAGAGTTGAAGATGCTTGTCGAGAAATCGCCGACTTGGCTTTGATCGGAGGCGAAGAGGCTTTTCAGTTCATCGTCAAAGAGGCCCGTGCGAATTTCAGCAAGGCCTACCCTGATGGTCCCAAGATTACGGATACTCATCTATATCGTGTGCGACGAAACAGCGATGGAGATGTCTCGATTCGGTTTTTAGTGGCAAAAAAAGTCGTTGAACCGCACCCAGTATCAGTCTGGGTCACGAAAGTCAAAGGCAACGATGATTTGACGATCGAAGTCAAAATTGACGCGCCAAGAGGGCTGCACTAATCAAAAAGTAGCACCAAGTACTCACGGCGATTTTGTCAAATATGCGGCACGCTTGTGAGTTTCCAAAGGAATGGTATTTGATCGCCACGGGCGTGGATTTCGCCCGTGGCTCTGCCATCCGCCGTGGTGTGTCTGCAAGAGATTGGGAATCGACGTTTCCCACACGGCACGTATTGACTGTTCGAAAAATCCAGCTCAACTTCTTCTTTGCTGTGATCGAAGTTTGGCGTTGTCTTGTCGCTGCAAATCTCAATGCCTCTGATTGTGGTGTTGCCTAGATGACTGTTGCCTTGGTGTCACGGTTGTGGCGTAACGGTCGTGGCTGAGTGATTCCGGTTTCACGTCGCTGAGAGCATTCTCTCACACGCAGTCTGCACGGTTTTTGTTGAGTCTGCCTGCGCAGTTTCCTTGAGCCATCCAGCGCGACCTTCAGTTGTGTCGCCCTGTCCTGTTCAATTTGAGTTCTGCCCCAAGGGCCGACAGGATTCAGGAAACGCTTTTGTCAGTTTGGCTGAGGCTCTGGCTTGGATCGATTCGTGGTTCATCGGATGATGATTATGGTGCCATCCTGTTGTTGATTTGTGACGACTGGGAAGCACCTCGATGGGAATGTTTGAGGGGGCCATGCGCTCCCTGAATTCTATCCTGTTTGAGCGACTAGGAGACGGCATGTTGGTTCTCCGGGCGTGAACCCGTGGATCTGTGCTGTTTTTGCTTCGGGTAATCCCGGTCTGTGTTCCCCCCAAGTAATTCTTCTGTTCTTCCATACAAGAGTTACTGATTGCACAAATCGGTTCGAACCCCTGGGATTCCCTGCCTTGCCTGACTGCTTTGTTCAGGTGGTTTCTGCCTATCTTCCGATGGTGGTCTATGTTTACTAACGACCTTTTCAAGCGGGTTTGTGCACATCGGTGCCTTTTGATTTCGCTTAATAGCATACGCACTCAATTGCGACAGGGCTTTCCCCCTCATGTCACTTCGGTCATTTCTACAACGAACTCGTCTGCTGCTGGAGCACGGGATTCACGAAGCTCGTGAATCGTTTCGCGACCGGCCGGGATCTTCTTCTGCGCCTGGGTGGGTTCAGCTAGAAGAGCGAGTCATGATGAGTGCGAGTCCGATGCTTGCGGCTGCACCAGTGGAATCACCAGACAGTGCAGAACTGACAACTGCGGCTCAGTCTGCCGATCAGCCTGTTGATCACGATCAGCAGTTGTTGGAATCAGTTGCTGACCAGACCTTGCCACCAACAGAATCAACCGACGTTCAAAACGGAGTCGCAAATTCCACGCTTGATGAATCTCAGCTTTTAAGAGAAGTAATCTTTGTTGATTCTCGAGTCGACGGTTTGGAACAGATCTTGGCAGACCTTCAAAGCGAGGCGGCAGCGAATCCGATTCGCAATTTAGAAATTGTTGTCTTGGATCCCGATTCCGATGGGATTGCTCAAATCACAAGCACGTTGGCGGGGATGACCCAAGTTGACGGCATTCATATTGTTTCTCATGGAACTGACGGCCAAGTTCAACTTGGGTCAACTTTACTTTCGATCGATAACTACGACACGTATCGTTCTGCCATGAGTAGCTGGCAGCATTCCCTTTCGGCTGATGCCGACATTCTATTTTATGGTTGTGACCTTGCTGCAACAGAAGATGGTCAGTTGTTGATGAATGAAATTTCAGCGGCTTGCAACTGTGATATCGCTGCCAGTGACGATTTAACGGGCCATGCCGACCTTGGTGGTGACTGGGTCTTAGAATATTCAGTGGGCGTCATTCAGACAGACATCGCCTTTGATAGCGCCGCACAGGAAAATTGGCAAGGTGTCTTGTCAACGATTACGGTCACAACCACTGCAGACGAAAACGATGGTGACACATCAAGCTTGACAAACCTAGAAGCAAGTAGCGGCGGTACAGGGATTTCTTTGCGTGAAGCAATTATTGCGGCCAACAATACGGCCGGCGATGACACGATTGTTCTGGAAGCAGGGATCTACAATCTGTCGCTTGTGGGATCCGATGAAGACCTTGGGGCGACGGGAGATCTTGACGTCCTGTCGGGCATCACAATTCTGGGAGATGGTTCAGGTTTAACGATCATTGATGGGAGTTCGCTGTCGGACCGAATTTTTGACGTTCAGTCGAGTGGAAGTTTGACTCTGAATGACTTAACAGTTTCTGGTGGCGACAGTGGAAGTGCAGAAGGCGGTGGAGTCAGGAATCAAGGGACGTTAAATGCGACTGATGTTGTGTTGAGTCATCATTCCACAGACGTTGCCGGAGGAGCAATTTTTGCGTCAGGTATGACGAATCTGAATCGAGTTGCCATTCATGGAAATACGTCTGGTGGAACCAGCGGTGGAATCGAGATCTCAAATGGTTCGGCGGCTCTTAATAATGTGACCATCAGCGGGAATACATCCAGCGGTGATGGTGGTGGAATTCGAGTTGCCAACAGTACTGTGACTCTTCGCCATTCCACCGTGGCAAATAATACGTCCACACTTGGCAGTGGTGGAGGTCTGCGTTCTGCGAGTGGGTTAACGAATCTTTCGAACTCAATTTTTGCTGACAATGTTTCTTCGTCTGGTGGCAGCGATGTCGACGGATCGATTTTAAGCAGTGGATTTAACATCATCGAAACCAACGTGGGTTTGAGTGGTGCAGCGGGCACAGACATTGTTGGCAGCGATGCTGAGTTATCCGCACTCATCGCAGTGGATGGAACCTTTGTTCACCAAATCAGCACTACCAGTGTTGCTCGTGACACTGCGACCTTTTCCACTGAAACCGTTGATCAAGTGGGCACATTGCGTGACGCGAATCCTGATATTGGCGCGTATGAGTACGTTTCGGGTTATGCTGGAGGATTCGGCCCCAGTGACCTTCAAGCGACGGCAACTTATGGCGGTGGTTTGGAGATCAACAATGATGGCGGAAACGACACGTATTTGCTGGCTGACGATGGATCCGAAATTCTGGGAGGACGTGATCGGATTACCTTTGAAACACAATTTTCCACCACAGCAAATTCTGGCGATACAATCCTGCTTTCCTATGCTACAACCAGCAATTTCAATGAGGTTTTGTTTCACCTCTTGGATGATGGAAGTCTGGTACTATTAATCAATGGTGATCACGTCGTTGTTTCTCAGTCCACGTTTGACTTCACTGATCTGCTTGATGGAACTCCACATACACTTGGATTTACGTGGGACGGTCGTTTAGGCCAAAATGGCCGTTGGGAAATCTTCTTGGATGGCCAATCGATCACGAGTGGTACGGGGCTCGCCGCGGATTCAACAATCCAAAGTGGCGGTGCTCTGCTATTTGGGCAAGAACAAGACAGCATCGAAGGTGGTTTCAATAACACGCAAATTTTTTCAGGCACTCTTTTCCAAGCTCGATTCTTTGATGACATACGAACGGCAGAGGAGCTCGCGGCATCATATCGCAGCGAATTGCCATTTGATGAAGACAATTTGCTTGCCCAGTGGAATTTCAATGACCTGTCATCCAACGGTGTGATTACCGAAACAGTCAGTGGCAATCATCTTACGGTAAAGCACACCAGCCAAAGTGGATTCACGGCGAGTGAACCGTCACTTACGTTTTCGATTGCAGAGAATGCTGTTGATGGCACAGTGATTGGGCAGATTTCGGGTGTCGATCCAGAACGTGATATTCGAATTGCTACGTTACTTGCGAGCAATCCGAACTTGGTTTACAGCGCGGAAACAGGAAAGTTCTACGAAGCTGTTGTATCAACTGATACCTTCGATCATTCACTGTCAGCAGCAACAAGTCGTTTGCTGAACACGGTTGCTGGCCAGCTGGCCACAATTCGTAGCGCTGCTGAGCAAGAAATTATCGCTCAAATTGCGTCTGATGTGGGTGCCGATTTGTGGCTGGGAGCCAGCGATCATACTGTTGAAGGAGAATGGCGTTGGCTATCTGGTAGCAGTGATCAAGACCAGTTTTGGCAAGGAGATGCTAGTGGGTACAACACAAATGGAGCCTATGAAAACTGGCGTTCTGGAAGACCAGATTCTGGGAGTGGTAATGCAGACCATGTCGTGATTCGCTCGTTTGATGGCTTTTGGGAAGACGAACTCGCGGCAGGTTCATTTGGTCATTTGGTGGAATGGAATGTTGACGATGTCCTAGATGCCACTGACGAATTAACGTATTCGATACAGTCTCAAACTGTTGACAATGCCTTTGAAATCGACAGTGACTCTGGTCAGGTCCGAGTTCTTGATGGAAGTTTATTGGACTTCGAAACCAATTCGGTTCATACGCTCACTGTGCGGACAACAGATGTTGGCGGCAATACTTATGACGAGGTGTTCAGTGTAACGGTTGGCGACTTAGCCGAACGTGATGAATCACCAACCGATCTTTCTAGCGGTATCGAACTGAATACAGACGGTGGAAATGATGCATATTTTCAAGCGGCTGATGGAGGGGCGTTACTAGGAAACGCTTCTGAATTTACTGTGGAAATCTCCTTTGCCACAGAATTCAGTGGCCAGTTGCACTTGATTTCATACCTTGCCGGAAGTAACCAAAATGATCTGATATTCGCTTTAGAAGCTGACGGAACGGCAAACATTGCGCTTGATAATGAAGTACGAACTGGACTTTCTGGGATTGATTACAACACTCTGAAGGATGGAAATATCCATCAGATTGCTCTGAGCTGGAACAATGTGAATGGAAGCTGGACGATTTATGTTGATGGCGTGGCAACTGATCAGGGTACGAATCTCGCGACCGGTCAAACCTTAAATGGTTCACCAGGTTTTGGTGGTCTTGTCTTTGGCCAAGAGCAGGACTCGATTGGTGGAGGGTTTGAGAGTACACAAATCTTCAGTGGAATTCTTTATGACGTACGTATCTGGGATGAAGTCCGTAGCGAAGCAGAAGTTTCACTGAATCGCCAGCGCGGCTTCGACAGTGGCAGTTTACCGAATGGCTTGATCGCCAATTGGCAGTTCGATGGCTTTAATAGTTCCGGCGAAGTTGTTGATATCGTTAGTGGTAACAACCTGAGTGTTGGGCATGCAACGGGGCCTGGATTTCTTGCCAGCACGCCTGTTGAAGATCTGCACATCAGAGAAAATGCGAGCGTTGGTACGAGTGTTGGCTTTGTTGTGCCCAGCACTCCAAGTATTGGCAATGATATTATCAGTGATGGTCTGTTCAATCAGGTTTCTACTCCCAGTACATTCCAAGTTTTCGATGCAAGTGGAGGAAGTTCGGGGGCGATCTTGGGTGACTACACTGTCACGGCAGGCACAGTCGCTCTGTTGAATTCAGATGGCACTTCTTTTGATGAAACTCCTTTGCAAGGCAATGCCGTCCATCTGCGTACGGGGGCGTCAATTTCACAAACGCTTGATACAGAAGTTGGTCGCACCTACCAAGTTGTTTTTGCAAGCAGCGGATTTTGGTCGAGTCGGTCAGACAATGCGAGTGTTCGAGTTTCCGCTGGTGGGACTTCTTTTGACTTGGATCTCGGTGCCGAACCCGTCGGATGGGACGCAACGTCTCACATTACGTGGCAAAACCGCTCCGTAACTTTTACTGCGACTTCGGCGACAACAGATTTGTCATTTCTTGATGTTTCGGAAGCTGGTGCTGCAAATGGCATTCTGCTGGCCGACCTACAAGTGATTGAAATTCCGGCGGCAGTGACCACCATTCTGAATAACGACCCAACGCTCTCGTATGATGCTGGCACGGGTAAGTTTTACAAGGTTGTCACAGCCAGCACTGATGTGACGACTGCAACCAGTCATGCAGGTTCAGACACGTTGAATGGCGTCGCGGGGCAGTTAGTCACCATTCGTTCCCAGTACGAAAACAATTTGATTCGTGAACTTACGGGCTATTCTTCGTCGTCATTTTGGACGGGCGGAACCGATGCAACGGCTGAAGGACAGTGGAATTGGATCGAAAATGGCAGTGAAGCGGATCGCTTTTGGAATGGAGCAGCAGGCGGTGCATCTCCTGACGGGGCCTATGCCAATTTTCAAGGGCAACCAGATGGTGGGAGCTCAGAAAATTACGCCGTCATTCAGTCGTCAACTGGAACCTGGGATGATGTGAGTGGAACCGAAAGCCATGGTTACGTCATTGAATGGGATGCGAGCGAAGTCCTTTCGAATTTTACATTCGAGGTTGTCGGTCCAGAGTATTCCTTATTCGATGTGAATTTGAATACGGGTGAAATTTCTTTAAGTTCCATTCACTCGATAACGCCTGATTCTTTAGCAAATCAAACCATCTTATTTGATGCGTCTGATGCTGATTCTGTGACACTCAGTGGAACTGATGTGGTTTCTCTTGCAGACCAATCCCCAGAATCCAATGGGGCGATTCAAACGAACGCCGCAGCAAGGCCCACTCTGGCAGTTGGTGCAATCAATGGACTGGATGCGTTGCAATTTGATGGAAGCAATGACCATCTGGATATCGCAAATGACAGCACGATTAACCTTTCAGATGTCACCGAAAGGTCAATGACTCTGGCGTTCCAAAGCTCCGCTGATATTGATTCTCGACAAGCTCTTTACCAGCAAGGTGGATCGACCAATGGCGTGGTGGTTTATATCGAAGATGGAAGTCTGTACGCCGGTGCATATTCCGTAACGAATGGATGGTCGGGAGAATGGATTTCTACAGAAATTGATCCAGACACAACATACGTCACCACCTTTGACGTGAATTCTCACACCGGCGAAATGCGGTTGTATCTGAATGGTGAACTTGTCAATGTGGGCTCTGTTGACACAGAAATTCGCAGCCACGCTGGACTTGTCACACTCGGTAATGTGAAGACAGGTTCGCGTTTTCATAACGGTCAATTTTCCGGTAACACGAATGGTACGACAGCACATTTCGAAGGTTTTATCGGTGAACTTGTCTATGGGACTGATTCATTGAGCACTCAGCAGATTGTTGATTTGCATGCTCATTTGGCAAATAAGTGGATAGGAACGCCACTTGTAGTTGATTTCGAAAACGCGATTTCACACGACCTGCAGATTCAAGTGACGGACGCTGCTGGCAACCAGTATCTTGAAACAGTAACCATTTCTGTCGACAACGAAGGTGACGTAAATCAAACCGTGCCGGGCTCTCAAACAGTGGTCGAAGACGAAGTGCTGACGTTTAGCAGCAGCAATGGGAATGGGGTTTCGATCAGTGATTCGTTGAATGGGTTCGACACAACTCTGGTGGTGACCTTAAACGTTGACAACGGCGTGTTGGGACTCAACTTGGGTGCGACGACTGGCGGACAAATTATTGCGGGAGCTCAAGACAGCGGATCAATCACTTTCATTGGCTTGGAATCAGAGGTGAATGCCGTGTTAGAGGGACTGACATTTACCCCCAATGCCGATTTCAATGGTGATGTTGCACTGAATGTCACAACAAGTTTTGCATCCATTTTCGATTTGGAAGGTCACTACACCTTTCAAGGCGGCAACGCAAACAATGAAGGTCCTAGTACTTCAGGAAATGGAATCCTTCAAGGCGATGCGACGATAGTCACTGATGCCATTCAAGGTGAGGTGCTTCGCCTAGACGGAAACCGCGACTATGTTGAAATCAGCGGCACTTCTGGTAATCCAGAAAGCGTCTCCTTGGCCGCTTGGATTAATCCTAATGTGGGCAGCGATCAAGACATCGTTTCATTGGGAGACAGTGTTGTCCTTCGCCTAGACGACACAGGAGAAGTTCAAGCTCGTTACTATGATGGGACTCAATTTCACACGTTGCAGTCGGGCATCAGTGTGGCTTCGGGTTGGTCGCATGTTGCTTTTACCCTAGATTCCGAAACCAGTATCGCCACATTGTATCTGGACGGTGTGGCTGTGACCTCGGCCTTTGTTTCTGATCCCATCGTTTATGATCAAGGAGCCAACACAACAATTGGTGCTCATGGAAATGGAAGTTCCTTGTTCGACTACAGTGGTCAGATTGACGATGTTCGAATCTATACTCGATCCCTTTCGGCTCTTGAAATCGTCGATCACGCAAACAGTGCAAGTGACAGCTTGATTTCCAGCAGCGCTCAACTGACTGTTACTGACAGTGTTGCCATCAGTGTTGAATCAGTCAATGACACTCCGGTTGTGACCGCACCTGCGGCATCCTTTAGCGTTGTTGAACAAAACAGCTTGGCGATTCACGGGACGGGATTTCGAGTGACCGACGTTGATGCTGGTAACAGTACCTTGCAAGCCACACTGACTGTTGATCATGGCAGGTTGTTGGTGGATGCGGGGGATTCTGGAGTCACCATTGTTTCGGGCAACAGGACAGACACAGTGACCATCACGGGAACTCAAACGGAATTAAATTCACTACTGGAAGACACAAGCAGTGGCACGATCGTGTATCACAACGACCAAACAGCGGCCAGTGATACGCCTGGATTATCCACAACAGTTAATCTGACTGTGAACGATCAAGGAAACACGGGAGCCGATCCGGGGCTGACGGGCAACGGAACCAGTGAACAAGATTCCGCCAGCCAAACAATTGATATCATAAGAACCAATGATGTCCCAACATTGTTGGGAACTGAGCTAATTACGAATGGCGATTTTTCCGCTGGCCTAGCTGACTGGGGCACCACAGGGCAAGTGACACTTGTGAATAGTCAACTTGCCTTGGGGGCAGCAAACCAAGTTGGACCGCACACGGCATCTCAAGAGATCGTTACTGTGGCGGGACAGACCTATGTGTTGGAATTTGATTACCGTGACTTCAATCCGTCCAACAACGGACTGAATCAGCAGTTGAACGTATCAGTGGATGGGGCAACAAATCTGCTTTCTCCTGAGCCCATTGTTACGGATACAACCGATTCGAGTTTTATTCGCTACCGGTACACTTTTACGGCTGATTCCAGTTCAACGACGATCACGTTTACGGATACGTCGGATGCCATCGATTCATTTTCAAATAATACAGCGAGTGCCGATGGACGCTTGGATAATATTTCTGTGCGTCAGGCCAACGGCAATTTGAATACAGTTGGCTTCACTGAAGGCGGAAGCCCAGTTGTTGTTAACCCAGCCTTAGAAGTCTTCGACGCAGAACTTTCTGCTGCCAACAATTTTGAAAATGCCACATTGTCGCTGTCTCGCACAGGCGGTTCCAACGGTGTGGATTCGTTTTCGGCGCTGAGCATGGGGACTCTTTCTGCTTTAACCGAAGGCGGCAGTTTGACAGTTGGTGGAACGGTGATTGGCACTGTGACAACAAATAATAGTGGTGCTCTTCTCTTGACATTCAATGCCGCTGCCACCAACCAGTTGGTCAATGAAGCCGTTCAGCAAATCACCTATACCAATAATAGCCAGGCACCAAACGACAGTGTTGAAATTCTATGGCAGATTAACGACGGCAATAGTGGTGTGCAGGGTACCGGAGCAGGGATTACATCAGCGGTAACAACGATTAATATCACGGGCACGAATGACACACCCAGTATTGCTCAGCTTGACGGAGACACTCTGAGCTACAGCGAAGGTGATGGAGCTGTCGTTGTTGATCAATCATCGGCTGCTTTCGTGACAGATGTTGATTTCACAGATTTTAATGGTGGAAGCCTCACCATTTCCAGCAGCACGGCAGGTGACAACTTAGAAGACCAACTTTCGATTCGTAACCAAGGAACGGGTGCTGGGCAAGTTGGTTTCGATGGCACCAATGTCACCTTTGAAAGTATCGTGATTGGAACAGCGAGTGGTGGGAGTCATGGTTCGGATCTTGTCATTAGCCTGAACTCCAATGCCGATCAGACGGCCGTTTCGGCTTTAACGCAGAACGTCACCTACGAAAATTCAGACGATGACAACCCCACCACAAATAACCGAACGATCTCATTTATAATCGATGATGGTGATGGAGCAACCAGTGCGAGCAGTGATGTTACGGTGACCATTAGCCGAGCGAACGATGCTCCTGAAAATACTCTGCCAGCCAGTCAGTCGGTCGTTGAAGACGGCACACTCGTATTTTCGACGGCGAATGGAAACGCGATTTCAGTGACTGATGTGGATTCTGACTCTACAGATATTCAAGTGACCATTAACGTCACCAACGGAGTGTTTCGTTTGGGAAGTGTTTTAGGGGGGACTTCATTTGCGGGTGACGAAACATCATCTGTAACCATCACCGGAACCGTCGGTGCGATCAATACTGCACTGAATGGTTCCTCCTTCCTTCCAGCTGCCAATTTTAACGGCACAGCGACACTGACGGTGGTTACTACCGACTTAGGGAACACGGGCAGTGGAGGTGCAATGACAGACACTGATGTCTTGAACATCACTGTGACGGCTGTCAATGATGCTCCTCAGGTTTCCGTACCAAGTGCGCAGTCACTTGTTGAAGACACGACAGCAGCAATTTCTGGTATCACGGTCAGTGATCTCGATTCCATAACTGCCATCATTACCACAACGCTTTCAGTTCACCAAGGGGTTCTTGGATTTTCAACGGGACCAGGGTCGTTCGTGACAGTGACAAACGCTGGAACGGATACGGTGACACTTCAAGGAACAGCCATCAGCATCAATGATGCTTTGACAGCCTTGACATACAGTCCTGCGGAAAATGTCACTGGAATCGCCGCCGATGTTCTCACTGTGCTTGTGAATGACGAAGGCAACGTCGGAACGGGTTCGGCGCTGACAGCGACTGCAACAATTCAGCTGAACATTCAGAATGTTAACGATGAAGAACAGCTTGTCACAAATGCAGGAATCACAGTAAGCGAAAATTCACTGGCCAATCAGATTACTCAGTCCTTGTTGAACACAACGGACGTTGATCACTCGGCTTCGCAGTTGGTGTATACACTTTCCGCGATTCCTGACAGCGGAACGCTTCGGAAATCCGGATCTGTTTTGCAGGTTGGCGATTCGTTTTCTCAAGAAGATGTCAACAATGGCTTCATTACCTACGATCACGATGGCACAGAAGTCTTCAGTGACAGCTTTGATTTTGTTGTGAATGACGGAGAAGGCACGTCCACTGCGGCCACGTTTGATATCACGATTACTCCCGTGAATGATCAGGCTCCCGTGATCACCAGTGGTATGGCCGCAGATGCACTCAGCTTGACACTGGTCGAAAATCAGACTGCCGTGACAACAATTGTCGCGACAGATGCCGATTTACCCGGTCAGTCTCTTCAGTTTCGTGTTATTGGAGGAGCTGATTCAGACCTGTTTTCGATTCACCTATCGAACGGGACGCTGCAATTGAACAGCCCGGCAGACTTTGAAGTGCCTGAAGATGCCAACACAGATAATGTGTACGAAGTGATCGTAAGAGTATCTGATGGGCAAGGACTTTCAGATCAACAGACTCTTTCAATTGCCATCGTCAATCAAAATGAAGCAGGTGTTTCGGCGATAAGTGATGTCGACACGGCGGCCAATGAAGTGACCGAAAACGCAAGCATCGGTACATCAGTCGGGTTGCAGGTGAACGCCACAGACAGCGATGCCCCCGACAGTATTTCGTATTCATTGGATAACGATTCGGGCGGTCAGTTTTCGATTGATGCGAATTCGGGTGTGGTGAGCGTGGCTTCGACTATCGATCGCGAATTAGGAGCAACTCGAACGATTGTTGTGCGAGCGACATCGACCGACGGCAGCAGCGTGACAGAATCGTATGTGATCGATATCAATGATGTGAATGAGTTCGGCGCGACAGCTTTGGCTGACACGAATTCGTCTCAAAATGCGATAGATGAAAACGTTTCGGTTGGAACACAGGTGGGGATTACTGTGTTTTCGGAAGACCTTGATGCAACAACCAGCGACATTGTGTATTCGTTGGATAACGATTCGGGCGGTCAGTTTTCGATTGATGCGAATTCGGGTGTGGTGA
>CAYTUE010000027.1:16976-18662 GCA_964441085.1 uncultured Planctomycetaceae bacterium | reverse complement strand
TTGGATAACGATTCGGGCGGTCAGTTTTCGATTGATGCGAATTCGGGTGTGGTGAGCGTGGCTTCGACTATCGATCGTGAATTAGGAGCAACTCGAACGATTGTTGTGCGAGCCACATCGGCAGATGGCAGCACGGCCGTTCAGAACTTTACGATTCAAATTCAAGACGTGGATGAATTCGATGTTAGCTCTCCAACAGATATCAACAGCAGTGCCAATTCTGTTGTTGAAAATTCGGTCGTTGGGACGACCATCGGTTTCACTGTTTCGGCTTTCGATTCGGACGCCAGCCAGAATAGTGTCAGCTACAGTCTTGATGATGACGCGGGAGGAATTTTCCAAGTTGATTCATCCACTGGTGTGGTAACGACTGCATCCACAATTGACTTCGAATCCACAGGCAACACACTGTCGTTGACCGTGCGAGCCACTTCTACGGACGGAAGCACATCAACTGCTTCGTTTGTTGTTCAAGTCACAGATCAAAACGACAATGCTCCAGTGATCACAGCTGCACAACGGTTTCAAGTGGCTGAAAACGTCAGTAACGGAACTGTTGTAGACACTGTGGATGTCACAGATGCAGATACCGTGGGTTCATTGCAAGCATGGGCGATTGTATCGGGGAATACTGATGGCATCTTCGGTATTGATTCTTCGGGAATCATTTCAGTTGTCGATAGGACGCTTTTGGATCACGAAGTTCAAGATCAGTACGTACTGGAAGTCGTTGTTTCGGATGGTCAGCAGTTTGCTCAAGTGACACAAGTGATCATCGACGTACTGGATATTAATGAAGCTCCAACTTTGACAGCAACAGGCCCATTTTCTATCGCTGAAAATTCGGCCAATGGATCAATCGTGGGCACTTTGGTGGCGTCGGACGAAGACGTTGCAGACACACTGGGCTATTCAATTATCAATGAGCAAACGGCTTTTGAAATCGATTCCGAGACAGGAATTATTCGTGTCGCAAATCGTACTGAATTGAATTTCGAATTAACCACTTCGTTTGTGTTGCAAGTACAAGTCGCAGATCAGTTGGGCCTCGTTGATGTTTCTACTGTGTCGATTGCAGTCACTGATTTGAATGAAGCTCCCTTTGGATTAACGCTGTCGAATCTGACCATAGAAGAAAATTCAAGTGTTGGAACGTTCGTTGGGACAGCATTCGCGACTGATGTTGATCAAGGAGAAACTCTGCGTTACTCATTGCAGCAAGACGGCACGGTTCCGTTTCGGATTGACGAATTCACTGGAGCAGTCACCGTAGCAGATTCAACTGCCTTAAACTTTGAAGAAGTTCAGCAATATACGTTGTCGATCACAGCAACAGATTCAGATCTGAATCAAGTTGTTAACAGCTTTGTGGTGTCGGTACTGGATGTCAATGAAACTCCCACAACGCAAACCGATCAGTTTTCTGGAACCGTGATTGATCCCATTCGGTTCACCGTAGATATGCTGCTGCAAAATGACATCGATCCCGATTTCGACACGCTTTTCGTTGTTTCTATTACGAATCCTCTTCATGGGACACTGACGTTACAGCCGGATGGAAGCTACCTGTACGAACCAGATGTCATGTTCGATGGAACGGAGATTCTGCAGTATGTGGTTACTGACGGAAATTTAAACAGTATCCCCGGAACCATCGAACTGGTTGTCACACCCGTTGCGTCTCAA
>CAYTUE010000027.1:13051-16876 GCA_964441085.1 uncultured Planctomycetaceae bacterium | reverse complement strand
CTCATCTTCACAATCAAACACACCAATCAATAGCATAACCGAGCTTGGTGAAGTAATTGTTGTGACATCATCAGTTGAACCAGTTGGCCTGATTTTAAAAGCTGAAAATAACGATGATGGTCGCCTAAGAACGTTCTTGATTGATCCTGAAGTCAATCTTGCTGAGCGAGTTCATGCTGATTCGTATGATCGCCAAAGTTTAAGACAGTCTTCTCAGAATGAGTTTCGAATTGGATATCAAGGAATTGATGATGCTCCCTTTTTGCCGCGATTGAAATTTGAAATTAACGCATCACCAGTGGAAACCACTTTGGGGTCTGGCCTCATCACTTTGACCGACCTTGATACGATTGTTGTCGGAAGTGCAGCGGCGACTTCATTTTCTGTGACAACGGGATATGTGATTTGGTTGTTAAGAGGCGGAACGCTGATCACATCAATGATGTCGTCGATTCCACTGTGGCAACGATTCGATCCTTTGCAGGTGATTAATGGTGACGACAGTGTTGATCCCAGCAGTACAGAATCTCTTGCTGATTTGGTTGAAAGCTCTGGGCAAACTCATGATGGGTAACATCTGTCAGATGCAATCCAGTGTCGATTTTGTACAGGCCAAACGTCAGCACGGAATCATGCGGTTTGTTGAAGCAGTTCTGCCAATATTGCCAATTTTGCGGACGCGTTGAAGTTCTTCACCAATGTGGATGATCTGTGCAAATCTGGAGTATCACCTGAGGACGAGTCATGGCAGGGAGTCCGTTTCAGAGTCGTTCTTTCACTGGTTATCCACGTAGTAATCGCCCTCATTTGTGGAATCAGAATACCGCTCTACAAACTGAGGAAAGTTTCAAATAGGGGCAATCAGACGGGGGAGATTCCCCTTGGATACAGCCTGTTGAAACCTTCAGACGCAGTTTCTGATAGAGGAGCTGTCACCTGTCTTAAAAAGTGAACATGAATTTACGACAGCACCCGTTTTTACGAGCTAGCGTTAGAATCGGAGCCTCGATTGCACTTGAGTGCATTTTGCTTCGTTTGATTTCATTGTTCCGCCCAAAAAGCATGTCCGTCGGCATTGATTCTGCTACCTATGAATCGTCTCTCCACTATTTCTCGAATCACTCTCGGCTTGGTCTGCTTGACCACAAGTCTTGTGCTGGTTGCTGGAATGTTGGGACTGGTTCCAAGCTTGTCTGCTTCGCAACTCGAACACCGTCGACAATTTGCAGAAGCATTCGCAGTCACTTTTGTGCCATTGGCCACGCGAGCAGATCAAGAACAATTAGACAGCACGCTGCAGCAAGTCCGTTCGCGAAATTCTCAGTTGGATTCGATTGCTGTTCGACGACGCAATGGGGAGCTCATGCTTCAGTCGGGTCGCCACCCCGAAAAAGAATCGCAACTGCTGAACAACAAGGATACGTCGATTAACATTGTTCCCCTGTCGACAGAAGGTACGAGTTGGGGCCAGTTGGAGATGGTTTGGCAAGCGCCCACAAATGTCATCCCCGGAATTCCCTTGCGGTCGGATATTACCTTAGCACTCTTTGTTGCAGCAGGAGCAGCAGTTGGGTTTACCGTATTTCTTCGTCGAGTTTTATCGCACCTGAGTCCAGACAAAGTTGTGCCGGGGCGAGTTCGCGAAGCACTCGATTCGCTGGCCGAAGGATTACTGGTTCTTGATAGTCACATGAATATTGTGCTAGCAAATCAGTCGTTCAGTCAGGTCGTCGGGAGTCTGCCAGAAGAAATCGTTGGTAAAAATGTGAGCACCTTTGACTTTCAAGTGACTGGCGATGATCCTACGGTTCAGTTTCCTTGGACTGCCACAGCCAAGTCCGGTGAAGCTCAAAAAAGCATGTTGTTGACATTAGGCTGTCCCAATGGAACTCGCACTTTTTCCATTAGCACTGTGCCGGTCAAAGATGACAAAGGAACGAACCGAGGTGTCGTTGCCAGTTTTGACGATGTCACAGGAATGCAAAGAAAACAGGCGGCGTTAAAAGATGCTTTGGTTCACCTGAAGTCATCGACAGAAGAAATTCGCAAGCAGAATACAGAATTGGAATGGCTTGCTACGCGAGACACCTTGACGGGATGTATGAATCGTCGTTCGTTCTTCGGAGCATATGAACAGTATTGGCGAGAAGCTGAAGTCAATCAAACTGTGCTGTCGGCCGTTATGGTTGATATCGACTATTTTAAGGCGATTAACGACAACCATGGCCATGGGATGGGTGACGAAGTTTTGCGAGTGATTTCGCGAGTATTGATGGATACCGTCGGTTCGACGAACCTTGTGTGTCGATACGGTGGAGAAGAATTTACGATCCTGATGCCGGGCATGAGCTTAGACGAAGCGGAGCTTCTTTCAGAACGCTGCCGATTGGGGATTCAGGCACAAGAATTTCCCAAGTTGAAAGTCACTGCCAGTTTAGGCGTGTCTGCACTGTGCCAAGCACCAGATGATCCTCAGGCTCTACTTGATCAAGCCGACAAGTGCCTTTATGTTGCTAAACGAACAGGTCGAAATCGAGTCGTTCGATTTGACAATGCAACAGATCAGATTGCGGAATTGGAAAACGAAGAAGCTCCAACTCGCAAAAAAGCATTGCAACAGCGAAGCGCCTCAGCCATTCCGTTTCATGCGGTTGCCGCACTCACATCTGCGTTAGCTCATCGAGACCGCGAAGCGGCACTGCATAGCCGACGAGTGGCTGACTTATGCGTGGCTGTTGCTGAAGGCCTGCTATCGATGCGAGAATGCTATGTTTTAGAACTGGCGTCGCTGCTACACGATATCGGGAAAATTGGAATTCCAGATCGTATTTTGAAAAAGCCTGGCCGTTTAACGGAGGCCGAATTTGAAACGGTTCATCAATACAATCGACTGGGAGTGGAAATGGTTCAGGGGTCTTTTGGGGCTCCTGTGTTGACAGAAATTGTCGAAAACCATGTGGTGTTCTTTGACATGAGCAATGCGGAACGCGGCAGCGGCCATCGACCAAGTATTGCATCTCGTATTTTAAATATCGCAAATGCGTTTGATACAATGGTGTCGCCATCCGCGTATCGCCAACCACTTTCCATTAACGAAGCTTTCGAAGAATTGCGTCAATGTTCTGGTTCACAATTCGACCCTGAATTGACAGAACGATTCATCAATGTCATTAGTTCGCGACAACATGTTCATGATGCGGTCAGTCAAAAGATTTCTCGAGAATCTGCATTAAGCATTGGCCTGCTATTGGAACATCTTGTGACATCTTTGGATGACAAAGACACCAAGCGATTACTGGACACCTCAGAATCTCTTCAGACCATCGCAGTGACTCATGGTTTGGACAACATTGCGAAGCATTCGAAATTGCTTCGTGATATGATTGAACACACATCTGATGGTGTTGAAGTGACTCAACTGGCTCTTGAGCTGCTGGACATGTGCCGTTCGACTCAGGGAACACTGCTGGCAACTCATCAAAATTCTACGGTTGTGGGTGTCTAACGCGATTTGGCGACTGACTCCCTCTTTGTGCCTGTGTGATTCCAATCGCTCATCAATGAGCAACCCCACCGTCTGTTCATGGGAATTCCCCACGTTTTGTCTTGCCAAACGCAAGCTTTCAGGGAAGCACCAGTCGTAGCCCAGTGGTTCTGGCAGAACAATGAATTCATTCGCAGAATTTCATTGACGCTGTTGTTTCCGCCTTTCCAGTGTGGCATGATGGTTGTCTGCCGAGTGGCCGGTTTTGTCGAGTCTCGGCTTCCACTTTTTTTGCATGGTTAGGCGTTACGACGTCACCAACCACACTGTTATGACTCCAC
>CAYTUE010000027.1:7896-12951 GCA_964441085.1 uncultured Planctomycetaceae bacterium | reverse complement strand
CCACACTGTTATGACTCCACGCTCGATCGGACCATTTCAATTGGAACGCCAGATTGGCGTTGGCGGCATGGGAATCGTCTATTCGGCTATCTACCCCAAGACGAAGAAACGGGTGGCCGTTAAAGTGCTTTCGCCGGGTCTGGTATCTGACCCCAAGCTTCTCAAACGTTTTGATCGTGAAATCGAAATTTTGAAGCGACTAAACCATCCCAATATTGTGAAGTACTATGGTGGAGGCACTGCAAATAAGCAGAGATACTATGCAATGGAGTTTCTGGACAATGGATCCCTTCTGGATCAGCTTAAGAAACGTGGGCGTCTGACATGGGAGCAGGCGATTAATGTGGGGCGGCAGGTTGCATCGGCACTGGAACATGCTCATAACGCAGGGATCATTCATCGTGACTTAAAGCCGGCCAACCTGTTTCTATCAAAGACAGGCAAGTTGAAGCTGGGCGACTTTGGAATTGCTCGAGACACCGAAGCGACCGCTTTGACAGCAGCAGGAAAAACGGTTGGCACCTATGCCTATATGGCTCCCGAACAAATTCAATCGGGCCCCGCGATTTCGCGCAAAACCGATTTGTATGCTTTGGGCTGCCTGCTTTACGAACTGCTGGTGGGAGAAACTCCATTTCAGTCCGAAAACCCAATGGACATGCTGCTGCAGCATCTCAAAGACGACCCCTACAACGTCTGCGAAAAAGTGCCAAACTGTCCCATTTGGTTAGACCGACTGATTGAACAGATGTTGGCGAAAAATCCAGATGATCGCCCCTATGATGCGCTGGCCGTGCATACTCAGTTGGGTGAAATTCGTGAAAAGGCACTGAAGAAAACATCAGTCACATTCGAACAACATACGGCAACGGGGGTGACTTCAAATTCAGCCAAAACCGAAGGTGCAGAGAAGAAAAAGAAGAAGAAAAAAAAGCGGAAGAAGAAAGAGGATGTTCCCTTTCACGAGCAAACTTGGTTTCTGAGTCTTTGTTTACTGGCACTGATTGGAGCCACAACATGGCTACTTTTGCCTCACAATGAAAACTGGTACGTCACAAACTGGCAAGCTGCGATGGAGCAGTCGGCCTACGATCAAAAACGATCTCTAGAAAACCACGTTGATCTGTATCTGGAAAATTTTCCGGATGGCCAATTCAGCCAAGAAGCCCAACTGTTGTCTGATCGGTGGCATGCATTCAAAATGGAACCGTTGCTTAAGAATTTGGCCAAATTCGATAAGCCTGTGGAATCAGAATTCAAAGCTGCCTGTGTAAAAGCTCGCCAAGCCGAACTCGACGAAGGCCTGTACTACGTCTCTCCATGGGATGCGGAATGGCAACGAGAAAACGCGAGGCCACTGCAAGCCAATCCTCTGCCTTGCATGATTCGTTGGCATATACTCAGCGAACAAGGAAAAACGTTTGATACGAAGGTTGATGAAAATCGATGGCTACAAAACCTGTGTATGAATCATCATGACTACTTCCGCCGTCGCTTGTTGGAATCCGAAAAGATTGAAGTCTATCTGACTGCATGGATGAAAACGGCAGAAGAACTTGCCGCCGACAATCAGTTGGGCCAAGCCACTGCCATTTGGAATTACACTCGGCTGAACTTTCAAAAGCTGGAGCGACTGACAGATTATTACAACTACGCAAGGCAGAGATACAACGGAATTTCAGTTCCTGTCCCGCAACCTCGCAACGGTTCTGTGCAGTCGACTCCAGTTCAGCCAGTTCCACTTCAGGATAGCTCGGGGCAGCAAGATCAAGCCATGGATGCTGCTGCTAAGAATCTTTCGGGTGCAGAATCTGTTAACACCCCGTCATTTTAAAACACGAAGAGGGGCACGCAGCAAGTTCTTGTTGTGTGTCAAATGTTTTGAGTGATTCTTTTGGGTGGCCGTCTTTATCTGACCTCGTGCCATTTACGCTGCGACATTCACAGACAAAATCGACGTGTAGCCCGCTGTTTCAAGAATGATCCAGCCAACAAACGCCACGTACATGGACAACAGGATGATGGCGTCACGTTTCGTAAGATTCAGTTCGAGTCTGAGCAGCACGAACATCACAATGGTGACTGCTGTCAGACTGGCCATCATGGGAGCTCCTTGAGCCAAGTTGATGACGGTCGCTCCTGCAATCAGCACGCCGACTGGAACGCAGATCAGTAAATCAAATGTATTGCTGCCAAACACATTGGCCAAGCTGCTGCTGCTTTCGCCCTTGCGAGCCGCCTTGATGCTGATAAACATGTCGGGCAAACTGGTGCCCGCCGCGATGATTGTGAGGCCCCACAAAAATGCGGGTGTCCCAAAGAGTGTGCCCAGTTCTACTGCGGACAAAATCAAGGCTTCCACCGCACCTGCAATCAGCAACATGCTGCCTGCCATAATCAGGCAATGCTTCCAGATTCCTTCTTCCTTCGTGACGTGTTCTGTTGACGCACGATGATCCTTCGCGTCCTGATACTGAATAAATAGATACACGCCATAAACAGCCATTGGGATCAATGCCAAGCTTCGAGTCATTTTCCCTTTCAGAATCGCTTCTGGGACAGGAAAGTAAATGACAGCGAAGCACAAAGTCAGCAGCAATACAGAAATCGCAATTAAGTAGAACAAGGCTTCTTTGTACACAACAGACCAGTTGGCCTTCATGGTGGTGCTGGCGAGCACAGCAACGGCTGGAATCACCAAGATATTAAACACGGCTGAACCGACAATAGACGCTAAGCCCAAAGCAAATTCGCCGTGCAGCAAGGTTGCGATCACTACGCTCGACAATTCAGGAAAGCTGGAAGCGACTGCCGTAATTACGGCTCCCTTCACGACTTCGGGAAGTTCTAGGTATTCCGCAATGTGCTCGCTACTGGATTCTAGCCAGCCACTGCTGACCCAAATCACGGCCGTTGCAATGGCAGCCACGACAATGCAAATGAAAAAGGTTATCACTGAAAATCATCCTGTGAAAAGTCATGAGGCAATCAATTGGCCTCTGCAATGCGAGTTTTACAGCATGTTGTCCGACATCACCAATCGAACGCTTAAATTGCTGTCTTGTGTTTCAAAGTGACCTGCCAGTGAGTCGTGATTGACGTGGTTATCCTGCACATTGTACTTGTAGGTGATCTTGTGGCAGATGGCATGCATCAGGGATTCACACCACGATTCCATTGATTTGGTTGATGGTCAAATTGTGTGAAAAGAACGGGAAATTCCGCACCAAGCAGGCTTTCTACGCGTCTAACCTGAACCGTCTGTAGGATTTCCCCCAAACCATCAATAAGTCTGTGAGAAAAATCGCAAGTTCAGAATTGGCCCAACGATGTGAATCAGTGGAGCACTTGGTTTTACCACCTCGTCATCCCCTACGTTTTCATTTTGAAATGTTTTATCACACGGGTTTTCATGAACACTGTTTCACAAATATCGGTCGACGACTTGTGTGAACTGACTCAGTTGAGGCCATTCCCAGACACAGCATCTCGCCTGTTGTCTACAAGCAAAAATCCATCATCGACCATGGTGGATTTCACGAAGATCATTGCCAGCGACCCTGTGTTGACAATGCAAATTCTGAAGCTTGCCAACAGCAGTACCTACGGACTCACGGCTCAAATTGGCAGCATTCAACATGCGGGAGTCATCATTGGTTTAAAGGCCTTGAAGAACCTAGCCATTTCCATGCTCGTGGGAGGAATGTTTGAGGCAGGGGATTCAAAAACATCGTCTGCTCGAAAAGAACTTCTCGACCATGCATTACTCACAGCCTGCGTTGCGAAACGAATTAGCACGGCCCTTCCCGGCGGTTGTTCGGACGACGCGTTTTTAGGGGGGATGCTTCACGATATTGGCAAGTTGATTTTGGCTGACTATCGGCCAGATGAATTTCCCACCGTGATGCAACAATCAGCTGTTGAAGAAAGTGTGACAGTTGAAGCAGAATTTTTTGGCATCAATCACGTGGCCGTCGGCAAAGCGTGCTGCGAAGCATGGGGGCTTCCAGGTTTGATGATCGATATTGTGGCCGACCACCATAATTCTTTAAGCGATAATGACTCGATGGATCTCAAAGCGGTCGCAGTGAGTAATGTGCTGTCACGATCATGGGACGAACTTGACCAAGAGCAATTTGACCAAGTGTTGAGCGGTTATTTGCCGTCACATGCAGGCGCTTTACCTGTTGAACAACTGAAGACATCCGTTCAGGAAGAGATTGAAACCATGGCTGACATTCGAGCATCACGATGAGGGGGCTTGACCCGAATGATCAACCCATCCTTCGGCTGGTGGCTATCCTGATTTGGCTTGTTGTGCTGATCTTCGTTGGGACTGCTGGTTATTGTTGGATTGAAGGTTGGTGTCTTTCAGACGCGATGTACATGTCACTGATCACCATTTCGACAGTGGGGTACGGTGAAACTCAACCTCTTACTGAATCAGGACGCTGGTTTACCGGCAGCCTGATTTTTATCAGCCTGATTAGCATGACCATTTGGACGGCGATTTTAACAAGTTACATCGTTGAACGTGATCTGAGTGGATACTTTAAAGAAGCAAAGACTCGACGAATGATTGCAACCATGGAAAACCACACTGTCATTTGTGGTGCCAGCCAAATTGCTTTGCTTGTGATTGAACGATTAAGCCGGCAGGGGACTCAGCTTGTTCTGATTGACGAAGATCAGGATCAGCTGGACAGCATGAAAAAACGATTTCGGAAACTGCAGGTCGTCTGTGGTTCGCCAGTCAGCGAACTTGTATTGGCTCGAGCCAACATCTTGCTGGCAAAAAATGTGGTCGCCGCAACCGAATCAGATCTTTCCAATTTACTGATTGGCATTACCTGTCGAGATCTTGGCGAACACTTGAATGTCATTGCTGAATCCAATGATCCAGGGATTGCCAACCGCATGAGAAAATCGGGAATCAACGAAGTCATTTCGCCATTTGAACTGGGCAGTCAAGAAATTGCCAGCTGCATTTTGACGACACCTGCTTAGCAAACTGAATGACAAACCAAATATCTTTGAACCTTTCATCTTTGAACC
>CAYTUE010000027.1:0-7796 GCA_964441085.1 uncultured Planctomycetaceae bacterium | reverse complement strand
ATCTTTGAACCTTTCATCTTTGAACCAAACATCTGTCAACGCTCATCTTGCCTTGCAGCGAAACGCTGCAGCAGACAATACGGAGAATCACAATGCAGCTTCAATCAACTCGCCCGTCTGTGACTGAGTATGGTTCAACAGCCCGAGAACTGAATGCCGACTTCGACGATTTATCTGGCAACTTGGCGTACTGGCGACAGCACTTAAACCAGTATCATCATCCGATGGTGATGTTAGATTCGAACTTCTGGCCTATTCTGTTGAATCAAAACCTGAAGGCTCAACTGTTAGACCAAACAGCAATCAGTGAAAATGAATCCATTCACACGGCTGCGATTTGGCAGCGAGCCGTCCATAAAGCGGCTCGACAAGCGGCTGACAATTCAAGCCGGCGCCTTCCGCTTGGCTTTGGTGATGCTGTTGAAGTCGAAGGTTTTCACTTTCTTGTGTTGGGAAGCCTGCTTCGATCTGCTGCGGGGCGAGTTGTCGGAGCCATTATTAACTTGACTCAGGTTTCGCAACAAAATCAAAGCTTACAACCGGGAATGATGCAGTCCATCGAAAGCAGTGTTGCAGATCAAACTGTCACAGACCCCAATTACCGCAAGTGGTTGCAGGCAAGGCAGGAGGCTAAACAGAAATTGGCATGTTTGACTCAACGAGAATCCGAAGTTGTTGGCCTTGTGGCTAGTGGTTGTTCGAACAAAAAGATTGCCACTCAATTGGGAGTCACAGTCAAAACCATCGAAAAGCATCGAGCTCACGCGATTCTGAAGCTGAAGATGGATAATAGTGCGGAATTGATCCGTTTGGCCACAATCGCAGATGGCTGCAATGATATGAACGAAGACAGCCTGTCTTAAGTTTCGCAGCGGGTGCATCAGGCCAAAATTGGTGGTTCCTTGCTTTTCGTACCTTTTGTCGATTTCCTCGGCAGGACCAACTGCGCTCCCGAGTGTCGACTTTCTGTCGAACGGCCACTGTGGTTCTCGCTTGATCCACTGAGAATGCTTGTGGCGGTCGGATGGTGAGCTGTTGGGAAAAGCAAAGAAGGCTTCTCTCACTGAAAAATTGCTGCCTGAAACAGTTTTCTGCCCGAAATTCAGTTTCCGATGAGTGCTTTGGCACCTCGCAGACACCCTCAAAGGCACTTTTTTAAGCGAAACCTGTTGTCTCACTGCACCTCATCCGAATTTGCTGACTTTGGTTGTTTTTTCAAATTTGGCCAAGTGCTCAACGTCAAAAACTAAGGATTTATGGGGCAAGACACGATGTTCTGTTCACATCAGTGAAAAAATTGGCAGTGAACCAATTTCCATCGTGGACAACGCAATTCCTGACGATAAAGTCCTTCGCTCAGCAAGAAAAGTGGGCGAACCATTTGGTTCTCTCACATGTCTTGTTGAACCGAAGGCGTAGCTCAGTTGGTAGAGCAACGGACTTTTAATCCGTAGGTCCAGGGTTCAAGTCCCTGCGCCTTCATCGCAAAGAAAAAGGGTTTCAGCAAATTGCTGAAACCCTTTTTTTTATTGGTGTTCAAAGCAGCCAGCATACGACTCCCCCATCATTCCGTGCCAGAAGCCAAGCCAAGCCAAGCCACGTCGCTTTCAGGAGCAACACGCTAGAATTTTCTTAAGCGAGTTTTCGCAGCCAAGCTTTCCTGCTCTTCCATCTCTAGGTCTGTGATCTTCCAATGCCCGTCTTTGTCTTCCACCGTGAATAACGCACAGAACTTGTTATTACGTTCGTGAATATGCCCCCAGTGTTCTACCGTGCCGCTCACAGTCCAGACACTGCGGTACTGAAAGCCGGGCCAAGCAACTGCTGCTGTTCCTGTCTCTTGTGGCTCAACCACACTGCCATCTCGTTTCTGGATGTCTTTGATTCGAGCAACCGCCCCGCCCTGTTCCTTGATTTTCAGGCTTTCACGCAACTGCAAATACAAGTCTTCTAGCAGTTGACCGTCGACACTGGTTTCCAGCACTTCATAAATGCGTTCTTCTGTGCCAAAATCGAGTGCTCGGTACATCCCCGTGTGCAAGCGGTCAAATGCGTTATCGGCTGTGGTTACGGCGATCGGTTTGGGCTCTGCATACGGATGGTCGATGGTTGTTTGAAACAACGGCCAGGCAATCAGCCCAGCTACCATCAATCCTGCCGATACCAGTCGAGTTTTTTTCGGCACGACAAACCACGACACGGCAGACATTGCCAGCAAAATGATGCTTGCCAAGGAAAAGCTCAGCTTTGGCTTCGGCAGGTATTCAGCCGGCACTGGTTCGATGGCAGCGGGGCGAGACGCAGGGTTTGCTTGCCAGCGGAATTCGTTTTCCTGAGGTTTTTTGAATCTCGAAAATTCAAACTTTTCGATCCCCTTGGCTCCCGTAAAAACAACCGCTTCGACTTTACGTAAAGCAGACGAAAACGCGTCCCAAGCTAACGACAGACGATGAATCTGGTCTGTCTTGGGGCGGTAGGTGATGATGACGCCTGCTCGCCCATTCGCTAAGCTGACTTCTCGAGCTTCTGCTTGGCGAGCAAAGTCTTTCAGGTCGAGACCATAGAAGTCGATTCGAGTAAATTCGGGAGGCACCATTTGCCCATTGATCATGGCTGGGTTATTGCTGCCCAGCCAGTCTTCAATTTGCTTTCGAACGCCTGCCTGTTCAGCTACCGTAATAAAGGCGGGATCAGCATGCTGTAAAGGACGAATTTGCTTCAGTGTCGCTAGGGGAATCAGCACTTCGTGACGCACTTCGGCCGGTTCCACATAGATAAAAGAATACACGCTGCTGTAGCTGGTGATTCCTAACGTTGCTTCGCGTTGCTTTTCGAACCAAGCATTCCATTCCGTTTCGCTCGCGTCATCTGTGGGATGGCTGTCTGTCCAATCAAAGCGAATGGTTTTTGAAGTTCCAGGCTTTAAAGAATCTCGAACGGTGACATCTGTCCCCGCTTGGTGAATGGTGATCTTCATTTCCGATGGAAAGATGAAGTTTTCGTCACTGATATTTTGCTGAAACGTTAGAAATTCAGGAGGCTGTTTGTATTCGAATTCCAACTGATAGGTTGCCGAAAACAACATCAGTTCAGCAACGGGGATGCCTTCTGAGGGAATGTCGAATGGTTGGACGTCTGTGACATCAGCTGGTAAAGGCTTTCCTGCTGCATCTAAAATTTGAACCTTGTCCAGCAAGAAGTCGCCATGCTTATCCAAGCCTAACTGCAACTGATCAGCGTCGATGACATCTTGGTCGTTGGGTTCTAGCTCTTGGAACAAATACAGGTCTTCGGCGAACAATTGGATTCTCATCCGGACGCGAGATGCCGTGACAAACGCCTGAGCTTCCGTAATGGAAATCGGATGCTTTCCAACCGCGTTTGCCTCAGACAGATTGTTGAACGGCAAAGCAGCTAGGCAGACGACAAGGAACCGCAGAATGACATTCACGACGTTTTCTTCTTTGCTGATTTCTTCTTCACAGACTTTTTCGCAGCCGTTTTTTTGGCTGCTGTTTTCTTCTTGGCGGCCTTCTTTTTTGCTGTCTTTTTCTTGGCCGCTTTTTTCTTCGCCTTCTTCTTCACTCCCGATTTCGCAGCCTTGGCATCCAGCCATTCAATGGCTTGTTCTAATGTCACGCTGTTGATGTCTGTGTCTTTGGGCAAAGTCGCATTGATTTTGCCATGCTTCACATACATTCCGTAGCGACCTTCGAAGATTCCGATGACAGCGTCGTCTTCTGGGTGCTTGCCGACTTCTCGAAGAGGTTCTGGAGCAGCTCGCTTTTTCGTGTTTTTCAACATCTCAACGGCAGCATCCATGGTGATGTTTAAAACGCTGTATGTTTCGCCGTCGAACTCATACAGATGAGTCTTTCGATCGTAGCTGGCGTAAACCTTGTTGTGCAAAACGTACGGCCCGAACCGTCCAATGCCTGTGTTCACCACTTTTTCTGTTAAAGGGTGATGACCGATTCGTCGAGGCAACGCCAGCAATGACGCGGCTGTTTCCAAATCGATATTCAAGGGGTCAAAGCAGTTGGGAATACTGCAGCGTTTGGGCTTTGGATTTTCTTCGGTGACTTCGCCCAATTGCAGGTAGGGGCCAAAAGGTCCGTTCAGTTGGTAAACGGGAACTCCGTCTTCCGGATGCATGCCTAAAGCTGTCGGCCCCTTTTGCTTTTCTTCAATCAGGCGTTCTGCCAAAGCGTTGTCAATATCTGCAGGGGCTACTGTGCCTGGGATGGACGCGGTTAGTTTTTCTTCGCCATCCATCTTTTCGAAATACGGGCCGTACTTGCCGACTCGCACGGACGCTTCAACTCCATCGAGTTTCAATGTGCAAGCTTCGCGAGGGTCGATGTCGCTTTCTCGCTTCTTGACTTGTTCGCTGATTCCATCGTCACCCGCGTAGAACTTTTTCAGGTACGGCAGACGTTCGGCATTCCCTTCGGCGATGTCATCCAAAGTTTGTTCCATGCCCGCTGTAAAACCTAAGTCCACTAAGTTAGGGAAGTAATCTTCCAGTAACTTAGTAACAGCTAAGCCCTTGAACGTTGGAACTAACTGGCTGCCATTTTTGTTGGCGTATTCTCTGTCTTGAATGGTGCCAATAATACTGGCATAGGTTGATGGTCGCCCGATGCCTTCGGCTTCCATTTTACGAACCAAAGATGCTTCTGTGTAACGCGCAGGAGGCTTGGTTTCGTGAGAATTCGCTGCGACTTCTTGGCAGCCGATCTTTTCGTTTTCTGACATGCTTGGCAAGGGCGAATCTTTGTCATCCAAGGCAGCATCGGGATCGTCGGAACCTTCGACGTAGGCTCGGAAAAAACCGGGGAATTCCACTGTTCGACCGCTTGCGCGGAACTCGGCTTCTTCGACTTCGATGGTCACTGTGTCGAATCTTAAACGAGCTTCGGCCATTTGGGTGGCCATTGTTCGTTTCCAGATAAGGTCGTACATTTTTCGTTCGGGACCAGACAGGCTTTTTTCGTCTGCTGTTTCCATTTTGTTTCCGGCAGGACGAATGGCTTCATGAGCTTCCTGAGCTCCTTTTGTCTTGCCGGTAAACTGTCGAGGCGATTCGCTTAAGAAGTCTCCGCCATATAAATCATCAATGCGTCCTCGAGCAGCCGTCATGGCTTCTCCAGACAGATTCACGCTATCAGTACGCATATAGGTGATATGTCCGGCTTCGTATAATCTTTGAGCCGTTTGCATGGCTTGTCGAGCCGTCATATTCAGCTTGCGGTTGGCTTCCTGTTGCAAGCTACTTGTTGTGAACGGAGGTGATGGCTTTCGAGTTTGTCGTCGCTGTTCGATTGACTTAACGGACCAGTCGCCCGCTTTGACTCGCGCTTGCAGGTCTTTGGTGGGAACTTCTTCCAGCAGTAGAACATTGCTGCCGTCTTTAAGCTGTCCCGTGTTTTCGTCGAAGTCTTTTCCTGTGGCGATGCGTTTGCCACCGACTGTGGTCAGAATGGCTTCGAAACCATTGCCATTTTTCGCGTTCAGTTCGGCTTTCAAGTCCCAGTAGGTTCCGCTACGGAACTTCATGCGTTCGGCTTCGCGCTCGGCCAAAATACGGACCGCCACACTTTGAACTCGCCCGGCTGAAAGCTTGGGGGCCACTTTTTTCCACAGCAAAGGCGACAGAGTGTAGCCGTACAGTCGGTCGACAATTCGGCGAGTTTCTTGGGCGGCGACCAAGTTTTCGTCCATCTCACGCGTGTTGGATAACGCTTCTAGGATGGCGTCATTGGTGATTTCAGAAAACACCATGCGGTGGACGGGAACTTTGGGGGCAAGCAGCTGCACCAAATGCCAGCCAATGCTTTCTCCTTCCCGGTCTTCGTCGGTCGCGACAATGAGTTCGTCGGCAGTTTTGAGAAGATCTTTCAGTTCCTTGACGATCTTTTTCTTTTCGGCAGGAACCACATAGAGGGGTTCGAAGTTTTCATCAACGTTGACCCCCAGTTTTGCCCATGCTTCTTGTTTGAGCTTGGCTGGCACTTCGGCGGCCTTCGCGGGCAGGTCGCGAACATGCCCCACACTGGCTCTGACGACGTATTTGTCACCGAGGAAACCTTGAATTTTCTTCGCTTTAGCGGGCGACTCGACGATAACGAGCGCTTTTTTTCGGGAAGCCATGACGCCTACGAATTACAGAAAAAGGAATTTATGAAGGTTGAAAGACGTGTTTTCGAAGCAACTGGACCTGTTTGTTGTCTTGGAATTTTCGAAAGTTTGGTCTTTTTGTCAGCGTTGTCATTAGGAAAACGCTGTGTGATTTCATGTTCAGTGGTTTGGACGACGGAACGATCATTCGGCGGTTTGGGATGAGACGCCGAGCTGGCGTCTCTGGCAACCGTCTGTTCCTTGTTTTTGACGTTGTTCAGGAAATTAGGGGCAATGTGTGTCGGAAAAGCCTTAAAAATTGCTGAAAAACGGTTCGAGAAGGGGTGATCTGTTCGTCTGATGTGGTGAGTCCTAAAAAATGACGTAACCCTTGCTAGGGGTCCATCTTGTTTCATTTCAGAGGACGGCTACAATCCGCGACTTCGAAGCAAGGTGAGTCGCACTGGGCGATTCATGGTCAGCTCAAAAGACTGACCAATTGCGATGAAACCGGGGAGTGAGATACGACTCCATTCCACTTCTGTCAAGCCACGTTAGCAAATTGACCTCGTTGTTCGCGGGTCACACGAAACACAAAAACCATGGCAACACCCTTTACATTTTTCCGTAAGTACGCAGGCGGCCTGATGGTCGTCATGGTGATTCTCTCCATGATGCTGTTCACGATGGACGGCATTTTTAGCGATACATCTGCGAATCTTTGGCTGCTTGGCATGCTGATTGGTTCTGCCGCTTTTGGGATTGCCGGCATTGGTTCTGGCCGCTGGATTCAGTGGGGAATTGGCGGAGCCATCTTGGGAACTGTTTTAGGGCTTGTGCTTCCTGAGTTTGCGGCAGGTGGTGGGATTAGTAGTACCATTGGTACGTTTCACGAAGCCAGAATTCGAGACTTGGGAACACGGCGAGACATTGCCAATCGATTGATCAACCAAGTGAACCCGGGGGCTCGTTTTAATTACGGTCACCGAAACCAGAACTTAGATTTGATTTTTGGCAGCCTCATGCAGGCTGAAGCAGATGAGCTAGGAATCGCCGTTGATGCGGAAGGCGTTTCGAAGTATCTGTCGACGATCAGTGGCGATACTCTGACAGAAGAAACATACCTCGCTGCTCGCAACAGTATGAGTTACCAAGGGAATCCTTTGGATGAAGAAACGTTTCAGGAAATTCTGAGTGACGAAATTCGTGCTCGAATGGCATATATGATGCTGCAGACTCGAACAATGGCGACTCCACCTAGCCCAGATGATTACTGGCAATACTTTCGTCGCTTGAATGTCCAGCAGAAAATTGAAGTGGCGACTTTGAAGGTGGATCAGTTCTTGGGTGAAATTGATGAACCAACTGATGGCCAAATCAAGGAACTGTTTGAAGAATACAAAGACTATTTCCCCAGCAATAAAGAGCCCGGTTCCCCTGGGTTTGCGCTACCACATCGAGCAAACTTGGCTTACATCGAATTAGATGCCGAGTCGGTCCAAAAATCGCTTGATGCAGTTTCAGACGAAGACATCAAAAAGTACTACGAAGACAACAAGGAAACACCTCTGATTCGCTCGATCGTCATTCCAGACGATGATGCAAAGGGTGAGGAGGCTGAAGATGCGGCAGGTGATCCTGCAGCGCAAGAGGCGACTACTGATACAGAAGAAGGT
>CAYTUE010000026.1:35635-42433 GCA_964441085.1 uncultured Planctomycetaceae bacterium | reverse complement strand
TACATAAACAGCTCTCACAAGGTGAATGAGCCCTCTTGTTTCACAAAAAAACAGGCTCGACAACACCGTCAAAGGTGGGTTGTCAGCCTGTTTTATCTGTTTGGTATCAAGCCAAGCTTGGTCGGGAACCAACGTCTACAAAGCTTTGATTTGGGCATTCAGTTTCGCACGTTGTTTTAAAGCCCGTTCAATCGGCAAACCTTTTTTCATCCCCGGACGAGTGTGCCCCACTTCAGATAACCACGCGTCGTGCATAAGACGTTCTTTCTGTCGAACCAGTTTCTGAAGTTCTGGTGGTGGATTTCGCACAGGCTTCACATTCCACTTTGCTAAAATTGCATTGGCGAGCACTTGATGGCCTTCTGCATTCAAATGGACTCCATCCGCTGCAAAGAAGTAGCTCGGCTTCGATTTGCGTTGCTCAGCCAAAAACTGCACCGTTGCAGTATGTACATCGATTACCTGATCCGCTCCAACAGTATTCTGTAAAATCCAATCGGCATACGTCTTGATCACTTGGTCATATGTGTCAGCGACGCTTCGCCAGTCATACCGAGCCGCACCGGGTGGCTGCAGTTTTCCCGGCTTTGCTTTCAAAGGCACTGGATCAAAAGGAGGAGGTGTCAACAAGATCACTTTGGCTCCTGTTGCTTGAACCTTTGTCACCAGTTTTTGAATCCCATCCTGATAAGCAGCAAACCGATCCTTGCTGAAAGGATGGTAGATTCCATCATTCATTCCATAGCAAACAATCACAAGATCTGGCATTACCTTTGCCAACGCGTTGTCCAAACGAGAATGCACGTTTGGTCTTGGAAAAGGATGGCTACGTTCTGATAAACCACTACAAGTTTCGCTGGGAAGACCCAAGTTAATCACATCGGGAACAGATGTCTCTGTTGCCAAACGAAGACCGATTTCCAAATCGACCGTGTAGTGGCCCGCATGAGTAATCGAATCACCGAGAATCAAAATCCGTTCACACTTCAAAGGATCGACGGCTTCTGCCAACGATGCTCCAAAAGTAAAAAACACGGCCAACGACATCACAAATAGTTTTGACACAGAAAAACCTTCTGTCTGTTTTAAGGTCGAAAAGTTTGAAAAATGAACGGCTGTCAAGCGTTCTCAACGGCACGATTGCAATCATCTGCGACCAAAAACTCAATGAACTCTGGTCGCGTTTCATTCTACGGGTTCCGCTTTTGATCAACTTGTGTTTGAACCTGAATCGCTGCTTCGTATTCTTTTCGAGTTAACCAAGCCAGATCAGCCCAGTAACCCGTATCATTGGCTTGAACGTCACCGTCCGTTGTGCGGCCACGACTGACAATCTTTGTGATTTGACTGGTGAGTTCTTTTACGACTTCGGGATGCTGATCGAAAAGATTCGTCTTTTCGCTGGGGTCAATCTTCAGGTTGTACAATTCTGCGTTCAACTTTTGGTAAGGCATCACCAGCTTCCATGCCCCTTGCGTCACAGCAAAACGCCCTTTCACGCCATGGTTGACTAAAGCAAGTCGTTGAGAATCATCTGTTGAATTTTGTAGAACGGACGCAAAGCTACAGCTATCCACGGCAGCATCTTCTGAAAGTCGCACCTTCAACATTTGAGCGATCGTCGCAAACACATCTGTTTGGCCCGTTAATCGATCTGTTGTTCTGCCGGGATCAGAAATCCCCTGAGGCCACCGCACAAGAAATGGGACTCGATGCCCACCTTCATAAATGTCTCGCTTACCACCTCGGTAATTTCCGTTGCTGTGGTGCCCAAAGTCGTCAATGCGCTTCTTCCAAGATGTTTCGGGGCCATTGTCACTCGTTAAAATCACCAGCGTGTTATCGGCAATTCCTTTCTGGTCAAGAAAGTCAAGAATCTGGCCAACTCGGTAATCCGTTTCGATCATAAATTCACCGTATCCACCACAATCACCCTTCCCGTGAAATTCTGGCAACGGACAAACGGGGTAATGAGGCGACGTGAAAGGCAAATACAAAAAGAACGGCTTCACAGCAGAGGAATCCTTAGCTCCGCTTTCAAGATGCTGTCCCATCCATGTGAGCGCTTGATCAGTGAATCGAGTTAAACACTGGTTGTCGATAAAATCCGCAGCAACTTCAAATCCGGCCTTCTTTAAGACTTGCTTCGTTTCGGCTGCTGAAGCTTGATACGGAGGCTTAATGCGATAATCAACATGTCGCTTATTTCGTTTTTTGGCCGTAAATAACGTCGGTGGCACCTTTGCATGACGCCCTTCGAACCAAGCCAGAATCCCATAATTGAGCGAAGCGGGAATACCAAAGAAATAATCAAAGCCTTTGTCGAGCGGCATGTCGGTCACTGGCAAAGACCAATCTCGCTGACCTCGACGGCCGTTGAATGTCATTCCCAAATGCCACTTCCCTACCATCGCTGTTGCATAGCCATTGTCTTTAAGCATCGCTGGAAGTGTGAGTGTCTGATCATCAATCAAACATTTCCCTTCAGCAACCATCACACCTTTTTTCAGCTTTGTTCGCCATGCATACCGCCCCGTCAGTAAGCCGTAGCGTGAAGGAGTACACACACTGTCTGATGAATGAGCATTCGTAAACGAAATCCCTTCCCTCGCCAGGCGATCTAAGTTGGGTGTGTCAAACTTCGCATCGGCATTCATCGAACTGACATCACCAAATCCTTGATCATCCGTATAAATGATCACGATATTGGGTGCCCGCTTTTCGGCAGCAAAGCACAAACTGAATTGGCTACACAAAAGAAGAGTCAGTAAAATTCGAATCACAATTGGTATCCTTCAAACAGCATCCAATAGCTGCACATCAAGTTCAACAGACCGAGCAACATGCCACGACACGACTTCTCACACTAACACGAACAACAGGCTCTTGAACAGTCGCCAGACGATTCTGGGAAAAGAACACTGATCAAAAGTTCTGCTTCCTCCGCATATCATCGAGTCAGAAGCGTGATTCACCAATGTGGGCGAGCTGAACACTCTCCAACGAAGAACCACACAAACAACCCAGTACGCTGAAACGTGGTGCAAGTTGTTTGTCATCCCCAAATTTTGCGATTAGTGTCTGTTGGTGGACTCGCCAAAATTATGGTTTCAACAGCACAATTTCATTGCCTTAGCCGCTTTTGTGACTAGAAATTGAAACGCTGCCAAGCCAAAAATTGCAGATTTCAGACTTTCTTTCATTGGAAATGGTCATGTTAAATTCATTCTGGTTCCGTTCGATTGGTCTTTTTCTGGCGAGCGCATCCGCGCTGAATGCCGCCGAATTTGATGTCGATTCTTTGCAAAAAGAAATCTATTCGACAATCGAATCTGTTAAGCCAGCAGTGGTGTCATTGCGAGGACGTGGGGTGAGCTTTAGTGGTGTGATTGTCAGTAAAGAAGGACACATCCTTTCAGCTGGGCACGCAGTGCGATCTGGTGTTCGGTACCAAGTGCAACTTCCTGATGGACGTCGCATGACGGCTCGTGGCAAAGGAACAAACCCACAGGCCGACTGTGCTTTGCTTCAAATAACAAACCAAGACGAAGACCTGCCCTTTGCTGAAATGGGTGAATCAAAATCATTGGTCCGCAATCAACCTTGTGTGGGAATCAGTTTTCCGGGAGGCCAAGGAACGCGTGAAGTCCCCAATGTTCGGTTTGGGCATCTGCTTCGCGCTCCAAGAAGCAGCCGAATGTTGCAATCTTCTGCACTGATGGAACCTGGTGATTCCGGCGGTCCTTTGTTTGATCTTCAAGGTCGCGTCATTGGCATTCACTCCAGAATTGGTCGGCGTGCCGAACAGAACTACGAAGTCCCCATCGACACCTTCAAACAGTTTTGGAATGAACTGAACCGAGAAGAATCTTTTACTGAGTCAGGACCACCAATGCCGACTCTCGGTTTTCGAGGCAGAGTGCGAACTGACAACACGGGCGTCGATGTTTCAGAAGTCATAAAAGACAGCCTCGCTGAAAAACACGGTTTACTAGCAAAAGACATCATTCAATCTGTGTACGGTAAAGTCACACCAAATATCTTTGCCGTTCGCCGAGCCCTTGTTGCCGCTCGAGACGAAGACGCTCAAGAAATTATTGTGAAGGTTTTACGAGAAGAAGAAGAAATTGAACTGACAGTTGCTTTTGATGTGGATCGAAAGTCTGCACCGAAAGTTGAAATGATTCGCTACGAAGAAAAAGAGTTTCCAGCACCAACAGCCATTGCAGAACTCGCCAATCTGCCCAAGCATTTTTCAGACTTAGAATCTGAATTGGATGACGTGTGCGTAGAAATTGCGAGCACTCGACCCGACGGTGAAGAACTCGCCATTGTGGGAACACGAATCAAAGCGACTCCATTCATCGTCAGTAAGAGTTCAATGGTTGCAGAAAAACCGATGATCGAAGCTCTGGAACTCGAAGTTGTTGCTCGCGACAGCCAAAACGACTTGGTTTTGCTGAAGTCCACAAAAGACAATTCGGTGGGAGTCGACATCAACGGACAAGCTGAGGATGTCCCGAGCATGGGAAGTTTTCTTCTTGCCCCCGATGCAGACGGGGCGGGAGCGATTAGTATTGTCAGCACCACTCCATTCACATCTCGCAAACAGCAAAGCCGAGGTTATTTGGGAGTCGTACCAGCGAATCATAAAGACAAAGACGGAGTCGTTTTAACGCAAATCACCGACAACAGTGCGGCTGAGCGAGCGGGACTGAAAGTAGGAGACATCGTTACCAAACTGAATGAAACAGTCATTGACAATCGTACGGTGCTACGAAGTTTTCTAAGCACACTTGACCCCAACGCGACGGTTGTTGCAGTCATCACTCGAGATGACAAGGAACTGGAAAAGACAATCAAACTCGGATCGTTACCCTCTCGATCTAACCATGCTGCCGACCGAATGAACAAAAGCGATCGGCGGGATGGATTTAGCACTGTCATTCCTCACGATGCCGACCTCAAACCAGAAGATTGTGGCGGACCAATTTTTGATCTGGATGGCAACTTTTTGGGCCTGAATATCGCCAGAAATAGCCGAGTTCGCAGCTACATGATTCCTCGTACTGTCATCGAAGAACTGGTCGACAGGAAATAGCTGCTCCTATCTTGCCAAAAATACGGTGCCCCAAGTTTGTGCAGTCACGAACTTGGGGCATTTTGTATTTTGCATTTTGCATTGCACCTGTGGCGAAATCGGCCAGCTTCTACGAGCAGATTTTGGGCGAAGACGCCTTTGTCAGTGAGCTGGACTTGGTGATCGGCGGCATTTGAACCAGAAATGTGCTCGGTCAAACACGTGATTTCACAGCGAACTGTAACATGGTGAACTGTCAAATAGTGAACTGTCAAATAGCGAACTGCCAAATAGCGAACTGCCAAATAGCGAACCGTAAAATGGTGGCTTTGATAAAAGCATTTTTGAAAGACGCCCCAGTTTGCGCGAAACTATCTTTCAAGTCAGGGGTTAGAACGGCATTCGCTCCCCTCTCTTCGTACCACAAGGTCTTTTGTGATGATTCGTGCTCTTTGCTACAGCTGCCTCTGTTTGGGCCTTTTTGCTACTTCTGCAAATGCAGATTGGCTTCGATTTCGAGGCCCCAATGGCTCGGGAATCGCTGAAGGCGATGCTCCTGCAAAGTTTGGCGAAGACGAAAACTTGAAGTGGAAATTGAAGCTTCCTGGTCGAGGGGTTTCCAGCCCGATTGTGGTCGGAGATAAGATTTTTGTGACCTGCTATTCCGGCCATGGAATGGGTGACAATCAAAGCAAAATCGAAGATCTCAAACGGCACTTGGTGTGTGTCGACCGCAACACGGGCAAAACACTCTGGGACAAAACCGTTAATGCCACAATGCCTGAAGATGCCTACCGACCGCCTGGCGTAACGACTCACGGATACGCCAGCAATACTCCTGTCAGCGATGGTAAATCTGTATTCGCATTTTTTGGCAAATCGGGTGTTCACGCGTTCGACTTGGATGGCAAAGAACTTTGGACCAGAAGTGTGGGCAATGAACCAAGCTTTAAAGGATTTGGTTCTGCGGCAAGTCCAATCGTTTCAGAAAAACATGTGATTGTGAATGCGGCAGACGAATCGCTTTCGCTGTTTTGGCTCGACAAAGCCACCGGCGAAGTGGTGCACAAAGTGACCTCGGATCCATTATCAGGATGTTGGACAACACCAGTGATTGTCAAAAATGCGGACACAACAGAAATTGTCCTTTCTGTGATTGGCGAAATCTGGGCAATGAACGAAGCAACTGGGAAGCTGCGTTGGTATGCCAATGGTGTGAATTCTCGAAATGCCCAGGTGAGTGTTGTTGCAGGAGACGACGGAACGATCTACGCGACAGGCGAAGAAGCATATGCCGTGAAGTCGGGTGGACGAAGCGACGTCAGCAAAACGAATACAGTCTGGAAAGGCACTCTGCGATCTCGATACGCAACGCCTGTACTACACGATGGCCGCTTGGTGACACTGAACGGGTCCGCCGTGGAATGCATCAGCGCAAAAGATGGAAAACGTCTGTTTCAAGGACGTTTACCCAGCAGCAACCAAGCAGGTCGAAATCAAGGGGGACGAGGTGGATTTGGTGGCGGAAGATTTGGTGGAGGTGGTACGGGTGACTATGCATCTCCCGTTTTGGCTGGAGATAAAATTTACTTCACAATGGGTTCAGGAACAGTGCATGTGATTTCTGCTGGAGAAAAATTTAAGCTCATTGCTTCTAACGACCTTTCTTTTGACAAAAGTGGTTTTGGGGCAACGCCTGCCATTAGCGATGGGCAAAT
>CAYTUE010000026.1:19539-35535 GCA_964441085.1 uncultured Planctomycetaceae bacterium | reverse complement strand
TTTCTTTTGACAAAAGTGGTTTTGGGGCAACGCCTGCCATTAGCGATGGGCAAATCATTCTGAGATCCAATACTCACCTATATTCCTTCGGTGAATAAATCTTTGTCGATCAACAATGATCGGTTCGATCTCCACACTGCATAATCCCTGACAGCGTAAGATCTGACAGCGGCATTTGGTGAGAACGGCTCCACAACGATCAAAGATCGAAAAAAGTGGTGTCCGTTCTACCACCAAGCAGGCTTCACCCAGCAGACTTCGCCCAGTTGTTGCTTGAGTGTTCGCCTCGACAGCTTCCCTTGGGACATTTTCGCACGACGTTGCTGCCACACCCGCTCAAACGGCTGGCCTCTCTTGGCAACTCGACTGGTGAATCCAATACCGCGTTCACCCCTGCCCCATGGTCTCTCACAAGACAATGAAAGACCGTGCGATTCCGTCGGCAAGCTGGTGCATTCTTCGCAGAACGACGACCTAACATGGTACATGAGCGTTCTGTGCTTTGCGAGATGCTGCGTTTCTACAGAAGTGACAAACCGATCGACACATCCGTCGCGGGAACCTGTTGCTGTGCGCCAGCATTGGTAAGATTCCACAACATCTCATCAACCTGACAATTCGATTCATAAAGTCACATCAAGATGAAAAAGAATTTGGTCTCTCCTGTTGTCGTACTCACGATCGCCATGATGGCGGTTCCAATTTTTGCGGAAGACACTATGCCTGAACAGATCCGGTCGATCGAAGGAATTACCGAATACAAGTTGGACAACGGAATGAAGGTTCTGCTGTTTCCCGATGTTTCGCGGCCTACGGTCACCGTCAACTGCACCATCTTTGTGGGGTCTCGGCACGAAGGTTATGGCGAGGCAGGCATGGCTCATTTGCTTGAGCATATGGTTTTTAAGGGCACTCCCGATCACCCAGATATCCCCAAGGCGCTGAAAGAACGAGGGGCTCAGTTCAACGGGACCACTTGGCTGGACCGCACCAACTACTACGAAACACTGCCTGCGAGCGACGAAAATTTAGAATTCGCAATCCGCCTAGAAGCTGACCGAATGGTCAACAGTTTGATTCGAGGCGAAGACTTGGCCTCAGAAATGACGGTTGTGCGCAATGAATTTGAACGAGGCGAAAACAGTCCCTTCCGAATTCTCATGCAACGCATGATGGCCGCTTCCTTTGAATGGCACAACTACGGTAAATCAACGATCGGCAATCGAGCGGACATCGAGCGAGTGCCCGTTGACAATCTTCGAGACTTCTACAAACGCTTTTACCAACCCGACAATGCCATGGTCATTGTGGCCGGAAAGTTTGAACCAGAAAATGCTTTGAAGTTAGTTCAAAAGCACTTTGGAGCCATCCCCGCGCCCACTCGGAAACTGAATGACACCTACACAGAAGAACCTGCTCAAGACGGAGAACGCTTGGTCACACTAAGTCGAGTCGGCGAAGTGCCTTTAGCCGGGGCCATGTACCATATTCCTGCAGGATCTCATCCGGACTTCGCAGCCGTTGATGTGCTGGCGACAGTGATGGCCGCCAATTCATCTGGACGGCTCTACGATTCACTCGTCAAAAAGCGTCAAGCAGCGTCTGTCAGTAGCCTGACTTTCGGGCTGCATGATCCGGGTGTCGTGATGTTTGCATCGGAAGCAGCTCAAGGGATTGATGGCACTGATCTGCTACAGGCCATTCTTGATGTGGTTGAAGGAGCTGGTGAAAAAGGATTCGAACCGAAAGAAGTTGAGCGAGCACGTCAGCAGCTGTTGAAGCGTCGAGAACTGATGATGACGAATGCTCAGCAAATCGCCATTGCGCTCAGTGACTGGGCAGCTCAAGGGGATTGGCGTTTGTTCTTTCTGTATCGAGATCGTTTAGAAGCAGTCACCACAGATGACGTCACAGCCGCAGCGAAGAAGTACATCATTAAGAACAACCGAACTGCTGGACGATTTGAACCAACAGAAAGTCCATCGCGAGCCGACATTCCAGCGACTCCCAACTTGGCTGAAATGATCGGCGACTACAAAGGGCGAGAACAAGTTGCCACCGGCGAAGCATTTGATGCAAACCCATTGGCTGTCGAAGCTCGAATTACACGTTCCAAGCTCGACAGTGGAATCAAGGTCGCTTTGCTACCAAAGAAGACTCGAGGCGAAACGGTTAATCTTCGTCTGATTCTTCGCTACGGAAATTTGGATGCCCTGAAAGGAAAAGCGGCAGCCGCTGAAATGCTACCAGCCATGCTTTTACGAGGCACCGACGAAATGTCTCGGCAGGATCTCAAGGATGCACTAGATCAATATCGAGCTCAGTTAAATATGACCGGTGCAGCGGGCACTGTCACCGTGAATCTCCAGACACTCAAAAGCAATCTTGTGCCTGTCCTAGGACTTGTCCAGCAGATGCTAAAAAGTCCTTCGTTCCCAGAAGACGAACTCGACCTGCTCAAAGAACAACAACTGGCAGCCGCCAAACAACGATTGACAGACCCCACGGCAATCGCTTCCAACGCGGTTCAGCGTAAGCTCGATCAATACGACGTAGACGATCCACGTTACGTGGCTGGACTGCAAGAAAGTATTCAACGAATCGAAGCCATTCAAATTGCGGATGTCAAACAGATTTACGAAAATCTGCTCTCTGGCGAACACGGAGAACTATCAATCGTCGGCGACTTCGAAGCAGATGACGTAGTTCCTGTCATCAGCGATTTCACAACAGACTGGAAATCAAAGACAACCTTTGAACGAATTTCTCAAGTTGCTTCACCAAGTGAAAACGGCGAGTTAGAAGTCATTAACACGCCCGGTAAGGCCAACGCGACTTACTTCGCAGCGACAACACTGCCTTTTGGCAACGATCATCCAGACTATCCCGCATTGGCATTGGGGAACTATGTTCTGGGCGGTGGAGCCCTTTCGTCTCGATTGGGTAATCGAGTTCGCCAACAAGAAGGTTTGTCGTATACCGTTCAGTCATCCTTTCAGGCTTCGGCCATTGATAATCGCAGCATCTTCTACATCTTTGCGATCAGCAATCCAGAAAATGCTGAAAAGCTGAAGACCGTGATTCGAGAAGAACTGGATCAACTGCTCAAAGATGGCATCACAGAAGACGAACTCAACATGCAGCGAGCAGGATTCCTGCAGACTCAAGAACTCTCTCGCACGCGAGACGCTTCACTCACAAGCCTGCTGACAACTCATCTGTTGTCCGATCGTACAATGCAGTTTTCCGCAGACTTCGAAGCCAATTTGAAGAAACTCACCGTCGCTGATGTGAATGCCGCTTTACGCAAACACATTCAACCCGCTGCAATGCAAATTGTGATGGCAGGTGACTTCGAAAAATAGGCCACAAAAGGATACGTCGGCCGTCCAACATGGCGACCGATGTACGTCTTTACAGAATCACAATCACACGATCATTTGACGGTATTCAACAACACTGCCACTCTTCTTTTTGCTATCCGGAAGTCTTCTCAAAGAAATTCTTGGAGCCCTATTCGCATGCTCAAGTTCATCACTTTCGCGGCCACCATTTTCCTTGCTGTTCCTTCATTCGCAGACGACACCAACATCGTGTATCCCAAAACAAAAACTGTTGATCAGGTCGACGACTTTCATGGCACGCCAGTGGCCGATCCGTACCGCTGGCTTGAAGATGATGTTCGAAAATCCGAAGACGTGGCGTCTTGGGTTAAAGCCCAAAACAAGCTGACCTTCGACTACCTGAAGAAAATTCCGGGGCGAGATCAGCTGGAAAAACGAATGACAGAACTGTGGAACTACGAAAAAATCAGTGCTCCGTTTCGCGCCGGAGGCCGCTACTATTTTTCTCGAAACGACGGTCTGCAAAACCAGAACGTCCTGTACATGCAAAAGACTTTGGATGAAGACCCCACCATTCTGATTGATCCAAACACTTGGTCAGAAGACGGCACAGTGGCTTTGTCGGGTATGTCATTCAGTGACGACGGCAAATATGTCGCCTATGGAATTCAAGATGGCGGTTCCGACTGGCGAACATGGCGAGTGATGGAAATTGCCACCAGAAAGCTGTTGGACGACAAACTCGAATGGGTCAAATTTAGCGGAACAGAGTGGACTCCCGACAGCAAAGGCTTCTTCTATGCTCGCTACGACGAACCCAAAGAAGGAGCTCAGTTTCAATCTTTGAATCTGAATCAAAAGGTCTTTTATCACACGATTGGAACAGCTCAATCCGAAGACAAATTGATCTACGAACGCCCCGACTTTCCAGAATGGGGCTTCGGTATCAGCGTGACTGAAGACGGTGTCTACCTGATTTTGACAATCTGGAAGGGAACCGACGATCGCTATCGAGTGGTCGTGAAAGACCTATCCCAGCCAGAATCTGAGCCCATCGATTTAATCAGCAACTTCGAATACGAATACAGTTTTGTGGGCAACCAAGGTAGCCAGCTATTCTTTCAAACAACGTTAGACGCTCCTCTTCGCCGAATCGTTTCGATCGACGTTGCAGCGATCGAAAGTTCGAACTGGAAAGAAATTGTTCCGGAATCCAAAGACACGCTGACGAGTGCCAGCATCATTGGCAACCAAATTGTCGGGCGTTATCTGAAGGACGCTCGTACAGCCGTTCAGTTTTATTCACTGACCGGAGAACCTGTTCGCAGTGTTGATTTCCCAAGCATTGGGTCGGCAGCTGGGTTTGGTGGCAAACAGAAGGATACCGAAACGTTTTACAGCTTCAGTAGTTTTGCCGTCCCTCCCAGCACCTATCGCTACGATATCACAACCGGCGAAAGCACTTTGTTGCGTCAGGCAAAAGTAAAGTTCAATCCCGACGACTACGAAACCAAGCAAATTTTCTACACCAGCAAAGACGGCACCAAAGTGCCCATGTTCATCTGCCACAAAAAAGGATTAGAACTGGATGGCACCAATCCGACTTTGCTGTATGGCTATGGTGGATTCAATATTCCGCTGACTCCTAGCTTCAGCGTGTCTCGACTGGCATGGATGGAAATGGGAGGCATCTTTGCGATGCCCAATCTGCGAGGTGGAGGCGAATACGGAGAACCGTGGCACAAAGCTGGAACCAAACTGCAAAAGCAGAATGTGTTCGACGACTTTATTGCTGCCGCCGAATGGCTGATTGAAAACAAATACACGTCGAAAAACCGATTGGCCATCATGGGAGGAAGCAATGGAGGCCTGCTTGTGGGAGCCTGCATGACTCAACGCCCCGATCTGTACGCGGCCTGTCTGCCTGCCGTTGGAGTGATGGATATGCTGAGATTCCAAAAGTTCACCGCGGGGCGATTCTGGGTTGACGATTATGGAAGTTCAGACAACGCAGAAGAATTCCAAGCGTTGAAGGCGTATTCTCCATATCACAACCTAGAAGCCGGGATTCAGTATCCTGCCACCATGGTGACCACAGCGGATACAGATGATCGAGTCGTCCCGGGTCACAGCTTTAAGTTTGCCGCTCAGCTTCAAGCCTGTCAGTCGGGAACCAATCCCACCTTGATTCGCATTGAAACTCGAGCAGGTCATGGCAGTGGAAAACCCACCGCCATGATCATCGAAGAAGCAGCCGACAAATGGGCATTTTTGGCCAAAAGCTTGAAGTTTTCGATTCCAAAAACTGCGAACTGATGCCATCAGAACTCCGGGCGTCCTTCAAATCGCTGTCAGATTGAGAAGTTTTCAAATCCAGATTTTGATTTCACTCGTATTGGGATTCAAGCAGTGACATAGACTGAGTTACTAGGAAGAAAGCCCATTTCGGTGGGCTGAAAAGTTAGACAGTGAGAATTTTTTTCACAGACAGCAGACAAATGACAGACTCCCAGTCAACCATTTCAAAACCAGCGAAGATGGCCAGCGTTGTTCATCGAAGTGAAGACGCGTTATTGGTGCAAACTCGACCTTCAAAAAGTTCAGCGGGTTTCCTATTGATCTGGTTGATTGGTTGGACGGTGGGTTGTGTGTTTTTGGTAAACCTAGTGATTTCAGAACCCAGCTTGGGCACATTCTGTTTTGCGACCCCCTTCTTTGTATCTTGGCTAGCAGTAGCTGGGTTTCTGGTTTGGTTATTGTTTGGTCGAGAATCAATCTTGGTTCAAAATGATGAAGTTTTGTTCCGACGCACAGCCATCATCGAACTCAAGACTCGCCACATCCCCATAGCGGAAATATCCGCCGTCAAGTCTTGCCGCAGCACTCACACAGAAAACGACGAACACTTATATGGCATCGAAATCGCAGGCCTTGGCAAACCACTGAAGTTTGGTTTCCGTCTTTCGGATCACGAACGCTTATGGATCATTCAAGAACTTTCTGATGTGATCTTTGGACACGATGATTCAACAGTTCAGCCTGCCGCGCTACCAACTGAACCAGCGCAGTTTCCATCAAAACCCAATTCGGCATTCAGTTCAAAGCGGCTGACATTGGCCGACACGCTGGACCACCCGCCTTCGGATTCCACATGGAATATGACTCAACTTCCCAATGAAGTCACTTTTCAACGACATGGCACCTTGAGTATCGCCGCATTCTTAGGCACTGGTTTTATCTGTCTCTTTTGGAACGGCATTGTATCAGTCTTTGTCTTGGTTCTGTGTGGGTTGATGCCGAATGACAACCCGCCACAGGGAGGCGAATGGTGGGGTCTGTTCTTCTTTCTGATTCCATTTGAAGTCATTGGCTTGGGAATGTTGTTTGCTTGGCTGACAACAGTGCTTGCCCCCTTTGGTAAAACAACTCTTGGCATCAAAGACCAAACTGTGATCAGACAAAAACAGTGGCCCTTTTTTCAGATATCCAAAAACGTGAACTGTTTGGAAGTTGGTGAATTGCATCTGCGACAAAAAGAGAGCAAACGTCAAACATCGCTCACTTCAATCAACAGCGAACAGACATTTGAACTGTCGTTTGTCAGTGCGGATCAACAAGATTTGTTGACCTTTGACAATCTCAGTCAGGGTGACGCCTTGTGGATCGCTGGGCAACTCTTCGAATTCGAAAACACGTGGACAAGGTAAGCCAGACCTTAGCATTCACGAGGGGCGCGCATGCTGATTCTGCAGCATGTCGATGACGCGATTTCTCAGCAGAACGAGTATCACTAATTCAGAACGAGTGCCACCAATTCAAAACGGGTGCCATCAACTGCTTCGAAGCCCACATGACAATCATCGATTGTCTTTCCAAAAATCAACTGTGAGATGCCAGCATGCCTCACAACGACATAAGCCTCACAAGCCCTACTTTGTGCAAATGAAAGTCCGGCGACACTTCAGAGCGTTGACATCTCCAACTGCAGTTGGAGTTACTTTAATACTCGCTTGGCAGTAAACAAACGGGATTTCGTTTTCACATGCACAACCAAAGCGGTAAAGTGACTGAGCACCAAAAGCGTCTTTCTTTTGAAAACCTGTTTGTACCACATCAATCGACTTCATTTTAAATCGTCCATAGGGTCACTTGTGTCTGCCATCTCTGAATCAACCGCTCAGCACTTGCACAAAAAAATCGAAGACAACTCTGCGCAGGTAGGAATTGTGGGACTTGGTTATGTGGGCCTACCGCTCATCAGTGCGTTCACAAATGTGGGATTTCGTTGCATCGGATACGACGTCGATCAACAGAAAGTCGACGCTTTGCTGGCTGGGCAAAGCTACATCAAACATATCGAATCATCGACAATTGAAGATTGGATTCAACGTGACGTTTTAGAACCAACTTCTGACATGGGCCGCTTAGGTGAAGCGGATGTCGTGCTGATCTGTGTTCCCACCCCGCTAACAACCAGTCAGGAGCCTGATCTTCGGTACGTAGAACTGACTGCAGAAGCAATCGCGAAGACTCTTCGACCGGGGCAATTGATTGTGCTTGAAAGCACAACTTACCCGACAACCACACGAGACATCATGGTTCCTATCTTGGATCAAAATCCAGCTGGACTTCGTTGTGGAGAAGAATACTTCGTCGCCTACAGCCCAGAACGAGAAGACCCAGGCAACCCAGACTACACCGCAGCCGGTATTCCCAAAGTGGTCGGCGGCTATGATCAACAAAGCTGTGACCTTGCCTGCCAACTGTATTCGAAATCAATCGTCCAAGTGATTCCCGTTAGCAGCCCAGAAGTTGCCGAAGCGTGCAAGATTTTGGAGAACACATACCGGGCCGTCAACATTGCCTTGGTCAATGAATTAAAAACTCTGTTTGACCGCATGGACATCGATATCTGGGAAGTCGTCGACGCGGCAAAAACCAAGCCCTTCGGATTTCAAGCGTTCTATCCAGGACCAGGACTTGGTGGGCACTGTATTCCCATCGACCCGTTTTATCTGAGCTGGTTAGCTCGCCGAGAAGGCATGACGACTCAATTCATTGAACTTGCCGGACGAGTGAATTCGCGTATGCCGCGATACGTGATTTCCCAACTTTCTGAGTTTCTCAACAACGTCAGTAAGCCCATTCGAAATAGCAAAATCTGTCTTCTCGGAATGGCTTATAAAAAAGACGTTGACGATCCACGTGAGAGCCCTTCGTTTGAATTGCTGGACCTACTGATGGAACGGGGTGCACAGCTAACATACAATGATCCGCACATTCCAAAGTTGCCAAAAATGCGGCATCACGATGTTCCCGAAATGTCTAGCTCTGAACTCACTGCTGATTTTCTAGCAGCACAGGATTGTGTTGTTATCGCGACTGATCATTCTGCCTACGACTATGAATTCATTGTTCAGCACTCGCAAATGGTTTTGGACACTCGAGACGCCACAAAAAATGTCAGCACAGGACGTAAAAAAATCTATAAAGCTTAATGACACATGAAGCGAGGTGGGCTTCCAGCAGGAAAGAATCTTGGTTCAGCCTAGAGACACTTTGATACTGCCGTACAAGCCTACCGAAGAAGTGTTGAACTTCGGAATCATTACGTTCTACACGTCCGGAATCATCGAACTGTTTGATTGATCAGCCTTTCCAATCACAGCTGAAAAAGAAAAGCCGAACCCCGCTAGGGTCCGGCTTTTTTGTTGCGCTCACCTGATCTCACCATTGCGTTACAAGCGGTGAAACAATCCATCTGAATTCTTCGGGCACACCATATTCGTGGTGCTCGTGCGTAAAAAACATGGCAAAAAGTCATTTTCCCAATCTCCCAACCTTCTCGAACCTAGGCGATGTCACGGTGAAGGGCTTCTCGTTCCTGTGAAAAACGAACAATCAAGTGCGACTGGAAATTTCCTTTGCTTCCGGTTCGACGCCCGAAGCAGCGATGCCTATGATTTCTAGCCAGTTCAAGGCGGCCGTTGGTCGTAGTTTTATTTACGTACTTGCAAACAGAAATCATCGACATGGCTTTGCTCGAAGGCAAAAAAGGGCTGGTTCTTGGAATCGCCAACAACTTTTCGATCGCCTGGGCGATCACTGAAAAGCTCCATGAAAACGGAGCCGTCATGGGATTCACTCATCTTCCCGACGGTGAACGGCCCAAGAACGAAAAGAAAGTCAAGAAGCTAGTCGACCCAATTGGTGGCAAGTTTGTGATGCCCTGCGATGTCACCAACGACGATCACATCGCGGCCGTGATGGATAAAGCCGCCGAAGAATTCGGTGAAATCGACTTCATTGTTCACAGTGTCGCGTTTGCTCCACCAGAAGATCTCACAGGGCCAACCTACAACGCCAGCCGCAAAGGCTTTAGCATGGCGATGGAAATCAGCGCTTACAGTCTTCTGGCTGTTGTTGGTGCTGCGAAGCGTCGAGGCATCCTCGCCAAAGACGCCAGCATTCTGACTCTGTCATACTTCGGCGGCGAAGAAGTCATCCCCGGTTACAACCTCATGGGACTTTGCAAGTCGGCTTTGGAATGTGGAGTCCGCTACCTTGCCAGCGAACTGGGCCCAGAAGGCATTCGAGTGAACGCGATCAGCGCTGGTCCTGTAAAAACTGTAAGCGCTCAAGGGGTCGGCGACTTTGATCAAATGCTCAGCCTATACGATGGTATGGCTCCCATGCGTCGCAATATCACGGCGACAGAAGTCGGCAAATCGGCATTGTATCTGTTAAGTGATCTCGCCAGTGGAGTATCAGCAGAAGTCCTTCACGTGGACTGTGGCTACAGCAAAATGGGGGCTCCTCCAGTCGACTTTTTAGACAAGACTAAATCGTAACCGGCTAGCAGACTGTTGAAGAAGGTAACCCGACGCGTCAGCAAAACGGTTTCTCAACAGCTTGCCAGTATCAAACTGCGTACAGACCACGTACAAACCGCTGAATCGATCGAGACCACGTTATTTGACGTGGTCTTGTTTTGTTTGCAACCATCATCTGATGACTTGTTTTATGCCTTTTGTGGATGTGATTTCGATGTCGGATTCCAAAACAAAAACCACAGCCATCATCATTGTCGATCATGGTTCACGACGAGCCGCCAGCAATGCAATGCTGGAAGTAGCCACGAAAAACTTTGCCGATCGGGGCGACTACCAAATTGTTGAACCCGCTCATATGGAACTGGCTCAACCAGACATCGCAACCGCGTTTCGTCGGTGTGTGGAACGAGGAGCCAAGCACGTCGTTGTGTTCCCCTATTTTCTGTCTCCGGGCCGCCACTGGAGCGAAGACATTCCCGCACTGGTGAAACAAGCAGCCGCTCCCTTTCCAAAAATCACGTGGCTGGTCACTGCCCCGTTCGGACTGCATCCCGATATCAGCGCCATCATCGCTGATCGCATTCAACATTGCCAAAACGTCGTCACTGGCAACGCTTCCGAATGCGACGTGTGTCAAAACGGAAAAGCGGCCTGCCTGACAAACTGTTCCGAGTCCGTCTGCGATCAACAACGATGACAAAACTTTCAGCACACTGAAGCGTAGTCCTCACTGACGCTGTCTGCTGGATGCGAGGGTCAACCCGTCTGAAACTCACCTCTAATTAATCCAAAATGCGAAGTTCCAAAACTCGTTGCCAAACGCCCGATTAAACTTTCGCCAGTCTTCCGGAGAACTGATTTCTCCTTCTTCGAGATACGGCTGAAGACCGCTTCCATGGATCCACAATGCCAGATCGAAGTCGGTTGGTTCGGTAAAGATCTTTCTGACATTGATGCCAATTTTTTTGTTCCACACCTGAGCTCCATCGATCCGTCCGCCTTGGGTGCCTCGCCAAAATGGAGCCAGCTTTTCACCCTTCAACAGCGCTTCAAATTCATCAGTCACATCCTGCCAACCACCCGCAATCTGTGGAGTGATCTTTAAGCTGCCCATGATGGAAGTTTGCTTGGGACTCGGCAACCATTCTCGGTCGTCATCAGTTTCTGCTTCGATCAATGCCCACGTTTTGCGGCTGCAGGTCACAACAGCTTCCATGTGTTCTAACGCCGCCAGCATGCGTTTGGGCTGCTTACATTCGTAGTTGATGTTGTGCAGGAACGCGACGAGGTCAAAAACCGAAGTCGTTGAAAAAGACATCACGCTTTCACGGAGCTCGTCCTTTAAGAACTCGAAGGGTGTTTCCACGTTGGGATAAAACAAGATGGCTGACGTGTTGAAATGGTTTTCCCAGTCATATGCCAGGGCGACTTCACACAACGACGACAGCACATGAGTGTAACCTTCTAACCACGACACATCTGCGTTGTCGAACATCACGGGAAATGATTTCGGCACCTTTGTTGCCGCAAACCTTCCACCTGACTGAATCGCCGCGCTTAAATACAAAATGGATTCCTTATCCGAGTAAGCTTTGTCGTTGTTTAGATCGAGACTCAATTTCGTCAGATCCACGGGGACTCGAATTTCTGTTCCATCTGTTTTGATGCTCGCCAAGGTTTGCTGAGCAGCCGACAAACGCTTTAGCAGGCGACGTACGATTGATCGAGCTTCTGTATAAGTCAGCTTTTCTGGATCGTTATTGCGAGGCACAGGCAACCGCATCAATGGAATCGAAAACGAAGTCCCAGAGTCAAAACCATACCGGTAATGATCTTGCCCCAGCCCTTCGATTGCTCGAAGAAACTGCATCATCCCGAGTCGAAACTTTTCACTTTGATTATCCGGCTGATCTTCTGCACGCTTTTTTTGGATCACCAAAGATTCTGCCAAAGTCGCTGCGGGTAAAAAATCACCAATCTGTTCCTGCGATGTTTCTTCCGTCTGATCGGGTTCCGTCTGCGTGACAGGTTCCCGTCCATTGGCACTCACACCCGAGACGACCACGATAAGACTCAGGCTAGTCGCCAGTGTTTTTTGTAGGATTCGCATCTGCTTCCCTTTGGTTTATGAAATTGATCTTCAAACTTGATCCGGTCGCTTTTCTATTCTATTCGATGTGACCAGTTTTTGATTAGAAGGCATTTTGGCCGATTCCAATTTTTCCATGACCTTACTCGAACAAACTTCACCGAGACTGCTGGGCGACTTCCCGTATCTTGGCAGAAAGTCTTCGTCACGCATATTTACCACGACTTCTGTCTTCTCGCAGCTTGACACGGCCCGCCTGATTGTCGAAATACAATGACCAAAGTCTTGTCGACTTTGGTCATCCACCGTTCAAAAAAGACTGCTTGCCGATGACAATCACTCAAAAAAAAACCGCTTGTCCTCGAGACTGTCCAGATGCCTGTGGCCTGATTGCGACCATCGACAGCGGCAAGGTGGTACGGTTACAGGGCGATCCCGACCACCCGGTGACTCAAGGATTTATCTGCCATCGCACCAGCAAATACCCGAAGCTCATCAATTCCGATCGGCGCTTAAAACAGCCGATGTATCGAACCAATAAAGACGACGAATTCCAACCGATCGATTGGCCCACCGCCTTGGATTTGGTTGCTGACCACATGCTGAAGTTTCGAACTGAAAGTTCGGCAGCTTCAATTCTGAATTACCGTTGCGGTGGTTCCATGGGCATGCTGACCATGGTCACTGATTTCTTTTTCGAACGGTTCGGCCCCGTCACCACAAAAAGCGGTGATGTTTGTTCAGGAGCTGGCGAAGCGGCTCAAGAAATCGACTTCGGACTGTGCGATTCCAACGACTTCTTTGATGCTCAAAATGCCAACACGATCTTCATCTGGGGAAAAAATCTTTTCGCATCCAGTATCCATCTGATCCCGCAGATCAAAAAAGCCAAAGCCAACGGGACCAAAATCATTGTGATTGATCCGGTTCACAACCGTACCGCGTCCTTAGCCGATGTCTCTATTCAACCTCGCCCCGGTTCCGACTATGCCATCGCGTTAGGAATCGCGCGTTGGTTATTCGAAAACAATCAGACAGATCCCAAAGCATCCACCTACTGCGACCACTTGGATGAATTTCGGCAACTCGTGTTTTCGCTGTCGTTGGAACAATGGGCCGTTCTCGCAGATCTTAGCATTGACACTCTGGCTTCGCTTGCGAAAGACTTTGCCAACGGCCCCACTTGCTCCATGATTGGTTGGGGCATGCAAAGGCGAAGATTTGGAGCCACTTCGATTCGTTGCATTGATGCGTTGGCGGCGGTTTCTGGCAATGTGGGAACCGCAGGAGGCGGAGCCAGCTTTTATAGTGCTCGCCGATCAGCCTACGACGACACACTCACCGGACGAATTGAACCGGCTCGCACGATTCCCGAACCATTGCTCGGCCAAGGAATTCTAGATGCTTGCGATCCTCCCATTCGCATGGCCTACATCTGGGCCGCTAATCCCGTGCCCATGTTGCCTGATTCCGAAACAGTCGCCAAAGCTCTGCGTGAAACAGAATTCACTGTCGTGGTTGACCCGTTGATGACAGACACCGGTTTATGCGCCAACCTTGTTTTACCCACCACATCGTTTCTTGAAGAAGAAGACTTCGTTGGAGCCTACGGACACCACTATCTGGCCAAGTTGAAGCCCGTGGTGGATGCTCCAGACGGTATTTTGACGGACTACGAAATCACTCGACAACTATCCAAGCGAGTCGGCTTAGGCGAAGAATTCGACCTTCCTTTGCAGGTTTGGAAAGATCGAATGCTCACAAAGTTAAATTCCGCCGGAATCACTGAAGACGATTTCGAAGGCGGATATCCCCGCAACCCTTTTTCTCCGGAAATCATGTTCCAAGATCGCAAGTTCCCGACTGCTTCCGGCCGAGTCAATTTAATCTGTTCGCTGGATGCCAAACTGCTAACAACTGATCACGATCGACGGCCCAAAGTCACTGCCGTATCCACGATGAAGTGCCAAGGCAGTCAGTGGCAAGCCGAAGAACAAGTCGGCCCAGCGACCGTGACGACTCATCCTGACACGTTCCCCAATCAGTCAGACGGAGACATTGTGTGGCTGTCGACGGAGTGCGGAAAGCTGCAGGTAAAGCTGAAATTCGACAACCAGCAACGAACGGATATTTTGCTGATGGATAAAGGCGGCTGGCACAATTCGGGCCGCAGTGCGAACTCCCTTATCAAAGCGGAACTGACAGATGATGGCGAGTGCGCCGTGTACTACGACACACCAGCCGAGTTGATCAAGTCGCCAGTGAAAAAGTAGCCGTCTTTAGTCCTCAGACACGAAAGCCCAAGCTGTCAAAGTGCAGCTCGATATTCGTGGTTAGGATCTTGCCCACTGTCAAAACTGGAGTCGGTCTCTGTGAGGCCGACTGGGCTGGTTCGGGTTCACAGAACCCGACTACAAAAAGAAGGGCAATAGAAAGGAAGGACAATAGAAAGCGAAACCTCTCACGATGACTTGGCTGCGACAGCCTTCGCCATGGCTTCTAGCCCGGACATCATCTGCGACTGCGGGCAACCAAAGTTAAAGCGAACGTGACTGCCACTGCCAAAAGGCCGACCGTCGGTCAGGTAAACTCCGCCCTGCTTTGCAAAGAATTCTGCCGGCTGACTTTCATTAAGTTGGCTGCAATCCATCCAGTAAAGATAAGTCGCCGCATGTTCGTGAAGCACAATCTGCGGCATCTCGTTGCGGACAAATTCAGCCAAGATGTCTCGGTTGCTTTTCAGGTAAGCGATCAAATCTTGCCGCCATGGTTCACCGTGTCGATAAGCGGCTTCCGCAGCCACCATGGCCAGAAGATTGATTTCTGGAACCGTACATCCCTTCGCCGCGACAAACTTGCGATGCAATTCCGCATCACCAATCACAGCAAACGTGTAACCCAATCCGGCGATGTTGTAGGTCTTGCTAGGAGCCATCAAGGTTACCAGTCGAGACTGAAATTTCTGAGGCAGATTCAGGCAACTGAAGTGAGCTTGATGAGAATCCAAAACCAAGTCACAGTGAATTTCGTCTGAGATCAAAATCAAGTCATGACGTTCACAAAATTCTGCCAGTTGAACGACTTCAGCCTGACGAAAAACTCGGCCCAGTGGATTTTGAGGATTGCACAAAATGAGCATCGATGTTTTGTCTGTGACAGCTGCTTCCATGCCATCCCAATCGAATCGCCATGTTGTCTTGAAATCATCCGCTGCTTGTTCCCCTTCAGAAGCTTCGGCTCGAAGATGAGGAACGCTGACGATTGTCGCTGCAGAATCCTTTGCAACGTGGAAGAACGGATAATACACAGGCGCACAAATCATGACTTCGTCGCCGGGATCTGTGAAAGCTCGACAAGCCAACGACAAGGCTGGGACCATTCCTGGCAGATGAACCAAATCGTCGGCTGTGGTTTCTACTTTGTGCATCGACGCCAAATAGCCGAGGACAGATTCGACTAATCCGTCGTGAGGCATCGCGTAGCCGAAGACTCCTTGTTCGGTTCGACCTTGAATCGCTTCCACCACGCAGTTTGGTGACCGAAAATCCATATCAGCCACCCAAAAGGGTTCGTAATCGGGATACCGATCCCACTTAATCGATCCCGTGCCCCGGCGTTCCTGCTTTTCGTCGAAATTAAAGTCGGTCTGTGGCATCTGATTCACTTGTCTGAAACGGCATGCTCTGAAGGCATGGAAAGATGGTTTACGACGGAAGAACTTTGGAACCGT
>CAYTUE010000026.1:16499-19439 GCA_964441085.1 uncultured Planctomycetaceae bacterium | reverse complement strand
GGCATGCTCTGAAGGCATGGAAAGATGGTTTACGACGGAAGAACTTTGGAACCGTCGGTTGATGTCAGCGTGATTTTCGTAGCTTTGCCGAATAAAGTCGCCGCCAAACTCATCGTAGTCGGGCAGTTCTTCAATTTGATTGCATCCACTCCACGATTTTCGCCCGCGTTGTAAAGATGCTTGCTGAATTGAACGTGCTACGGAAAGGCAAAGTGACTCTGGTTCACATGAAATCCAGTAGGATTGGCTGCCCCTTTAACAATTGGCTTCTCCCTTTTGCATTAGCTGACCGAAAAAGGTCTTTCTTGCGTCTCAAATCTGAACCGCCGTCACGTCTGCGAAGCGGTAAAACTTGTTATGCTGTGCGGCCAAACTCGAATTCCAACGTACTTTTTCCTGTCTTCACAGGTCACCCCTCCCCCCAAAACGCACCAAGACGCACCATGAAACAACGACAAAAACGTAGAGACGGCGGTGGACCGGGATCAACAGAACAAGTTCATCAACTGGCTCCCGATCCGTCTCAATCCATTCCAGTCGTTGTTGTCAAAAATCGCATCAGCAGCACGGCCGTCTTTCGCAAGATGATTGATTCGGTGGATGGAGCCAAAGCGGGTGACTTGGTGGCCGTCTACACCAAAGCCAAACAGCTGGTTGGTTACGGGCTGTATAATTCTCGCAGCGAAATGGCGTTGCGTATGTTGTCTCGGTCTCAGGATTTACCTGACGACAATTTCTGGGACAGCAAGCTCGACAACGCCGTTCAGCTTCGCCGAGATATTCTGAAGCTGGATGAAGTCACGGACACCTATCGAGTCGTCCATGCGGAAGCCGATGGTTTGCCGGGCTTGGTGATCGATCGCTTCGGTGACGTCTTGTCTGCGGAAGCCTTTAGCTTGGGCATGTACCGTCGAGGCATTGCGATCTTAGATCGGTTGGCCAAACGACTCGGTACCAAGCACACAATTTTGCAAACCAGTCCTTTGTTTTCTGCTCAAGAAGGATTTCATCCGGCCACGATCAAATCACAAGGATGTCCAGATGAACTGGTCGTTCAAGAATATGGAACGCGATTCAAAGTGAAGTTTTCTGGCGGTCACAAAACGGGCTTCTTCTGTGATCAGCGAGACAATCGCAGACAGCTTGCTTCATTCTGTGAAGGCAAATCTGTGTTAGACCTTTGTTGCTATACCGGCGGCTTTGCAATCCAAGCCATGAAGCTGGGCAAAGCTAAGGAAGTGATTGGAGTCGACTTAGACGAAGCCCCCTTGGCTGTGGCAAAAGAAAACGCCAATCTGAATCAGGTGCGAGCCCGCTTTGTACAGTCGGACGCGTTTAACTACATGCGAGACATGCTGGCTGCTAAGAAACAGTTTGACGTGGTTGTCTTAGATCCTCCCAAACTGATTCGAACTCGCATGGAAATCGAAGAAGGAACTCGAAAACACTTTGACTTAAATCGTCTTGCCATGAGACTCGTGAAACCCGGCGGAGTTCTTCTGTCCTGCACCTGTGCGGGGCTGTTGTCTGACTTCGAATTTCAGAAACTGCTGGGCAATGGAGCTCGTCAAGCGGGCCAAGAAACCAGCCCTGCGATGGATGGCAAGGCCGCTCGACATGCGGCTCGAGACATGCAAATCATCGCCAAAACGGGAGCCGCACCGTGCCACCCTGTTGGCGGAAACAACCCCGAAACAGAATACTTAAAAGCGACTTGGATGGTGTTTCGATAGGGACAAAGCGAACCACGTCTTTGCGCCATCCGTGGTTCAGTCTTCGTCTATCGAATCCAACCGCCACCGAGTACTCGATCGCCATCGTAAAACACGGCCGCTTGTCCGGGAGAAACTCCGAACACACGTTCATCAGGCACCACCACTGCTGAGTTGTCTGGATGAAGAGTCACGTTGACGGGCGTCGACTGTTGGCGATAGCGAAACTTGGCTTCGCAGCGAAGCTGATTTTCTGGAGCATCCGTCAGCCACGTCACGTCCGTTACTTGAACCTCGTGACAGGCTAAGTCGTTTCGCTGCCCTAACACCACCTGACGTTCATCGGGTTTGATCTGTACCACAAACCGAGGTTCACCAAACGTGATTCCCAGTCCTTTTCGCTGGCCCACAGTAAATTTTTCGTAGCCTGCGTGCTGACCTAAAACATTACCTTCGGTATCAATGAAATCTCCTTCAGTTTCGAAGTCACCACGATAGCTTTTTAGAAAACCCGCATAGTCGTCGTTGGGAACAAAACAAATTTCGTAGCTGTCTTTTTTTTGAGCCACCTTTAAACCGGCTTGTTCTGCAAGGTCTCGAATTTCAGGCTTTTGATAGCCACCAACCGGCAACAAAATTCGTCCTAGCAGATCTTGTTCGATACCAAATAGCACATACGACTGATCTTTATTGGGATCGGCACCACAATGCAAACTGTATTCACCCGTGGCTTCGTCTTTGAAAATCTGAGCGTAATGACCGGTCGCGATATGGTCTGCCCCGACCTGCTCTGCAAATGTCCAGAGCTTGCCAAACTTTAACCAGTTGTTGCACTGCACACAGGGGTTGGGAGTTCGGCCAGCTAAGTATTCGTCCGCAAAATAGTCCTTAATTCGAGTAAACGAATCTGCGAAATTTAAGGAGTGAAATGGGATGCCCAATTGATCGGCCACTCGGCGAGCATCCGCTGCATCTTCGGAACTACAGCAACCCTGCTTATGAGCGGGTGTATCCAGCACGGGTAACAAACCATCTGTAGAAATCGCACAACCGCTTTGATCGGTTTCACCTGATCTCATGAACAGGCCAATCACTTCGTAGCCTTGCTGGTGCAGCAAGACGGCTGCTGCCGAACTATCGACACCGCCACTCATCGCAAGTACGACTCGTTTGGCCATGATCTTTGGTTTTCCTGAACAACGACAAATGGGCGGTCAACACTGCCTTG
>CAYTUE010000026.1:14910-16399 GCA_964441085.1 uncultured Planctomycetaceae bacterium | reverse complement strand
GGGGAACCGCAAGCATCAGCGAAGAACGAATTAAGATCAATTTTTTCCTCGCTAACGCGTCGGGTTTCCATTTCCCGTAACCAGATATGCCTGCCAACTATTTCTTCTTCTTCGGCGGTGCTGGCGGAAGCTTAGCACCGGGGCCGTACAGTTCGGGATGCAATTCTGCCAGCTTTGCTTTTAATTCTGGGCGACTTTTAAGCACCTTCCCTGACTCTCGAGCCGTCTGAACTTTGTCGACACCAGCCAGCGGCGCACTTGCAGGCATGACTTGGCTGTCCCAACCTGTCAAATCAGTAGGCTTCACACCTTCATACCAAAACGCCTTGCTGTGATAGGGGCTTGGCGAATATTCTCCCACAAAGCGAACGTCCAGATCAGCGGTGATCTTATCTTCCCAACCGCCCGCCCATAAACACGCATTGGTGAGAAATCGGCGAGTATCTTCGCTAAGAAGATCTTCTGATGCACCAAACGAAGCATAGACAATTCGCGCCTCTTTTTTTGCACCAGAAGGTGCCACGTAATGATCGCGAGTCCAGCCTGCGTTCACCACTGGCTTAGTTGTCTTGAGATCGTCACTCGGCCCCAAGGTGTTCAAAACTTGAACTTCTACTAATGGAGACGCATCTGCTGGTGGCTTGGATTCATAAGCCCCAGAATAAGCGTGAATCTTGTCGACACCGGTCATAATTGGATGCGAGGACGCTGAGGCCACAGCCGAAATTTGGCTGCCCATCACATGGTTCGTTCCATAGTGAGACTGTCCTCGTGTTTTGTGCCAAGTATTCCCAAACACCTGCTCACCCAAGCCACCGAGGTAGTCTTCGCCACTGTAGTTGAAGTTCAGTTTCTGCCACTTGCCTTTCTGACCGTTGAAACAATGAGTCGAAGTCCGCACTCCCACAGCCGGACCACCGCGTTCAAAGTAGTCGACAATCAAATCCACTTGTTCGTCAGGCAGGTTCATAAATCGAGTAAAAAAGAACAGCATGTCTGCATCAGCCAATGCTTCCAACCCGGGCAGATTTTTTGCTCCCGACTTGATAAACCCGTCGTCATCAACCCCAAACAATACGGTGCATTTAAAGCCATGATGCTTTGCTAAAATCTTAGCCAATGCCGGACACGTTTGTTCCGAACGATATTCGTGATCGTTCGCCACAAACACGATGTGCTTGCCCTTACCAATGCCGGATTCGCCTTCATACACCAAGGACTGAGCTTGACTTTCTGCAGTACTCATTACCGATCCGATACAGATAATTGTGAACGCTAGAAATTTCATGTTTGCCTATCTTGATTAAAAAACTGCTGTTCGCCAAATTCACTGTCTGGCAGCTGATGACCGTTCATCAAACAGGACAAGCCTGTTGACGCTGGTGTCACCACAATCCGACACTTCTGTGACAAGATATCTCACCCGCGACAAGATATCTCACCACAGTTCTCTTTTTTCCCTGACACGCCCGCCGAGATTTACAGGAAG
>CAYTUE010000026.1:10097-14810 GCA_964441085.1 uncultured Planctomycetaceae bacterium | reverse complement strand
AAAAGAACGACATAAAAAAACCCAGCCTTCCCATTTGGAACGCTGGGTCTTTGATTTGGTCTCGTACGAAGCCCATCACATTCTTCTGTGATGAACTACGCCGTGCGAGCCGTAATTTCCAACAGATGGAAGCCAAATTGAGTCTTCACGGGGCCGTGAACAACATTCAATTCGTCGTTGAAGACAACCTGATCGAATTCTGGAACCATCTGACCTTTTTGGAAAGTGCCGAGGTCACCGCCTTTGGCTCCAGACGGGCATTGGCTGTGTTCTTTTGCCATGTCAGCGAAATCAGCTCCGCCTTCGATCTTGGTTTTCAGATCCTGACACGCTGCTTCGTCAGGAACAAGGATGTGGCGAGCAGATGCTGTCGACATAGTACGGTTTCCGTAACAAAATGATCTTTTATCGCTGAATGAGGCTCTACAAACGAGTCTCAGCTATGCCACAACCCTACCACCTCACACTCGGGTGTTGAACCGTTGTCCCGCGTCAGACGTTCGATTCTCGGGGATTGCGAGCACGATTTTCGAAGACCCACCCGCCAGAACTGTCTCAATCTTTGGCCGAATCGCATTCCACCCTCGAATGTGTTCCCAATCCGTCGATCAGCGTTTATCTTCCCGTTTGTTGGCGGACTGCCGTTCGTTTCCGCCCTTTTCCTATCTGCCGATCCGCCTCAGAAAGATCGCCGACATGCCCGTTACTCGCCTTGTGAGTCTGCTGAAATCAGCCGAATTCGAGTCCACTGTCACCGTCAAAGGATGGGTGAGAACTCGACGAGATTCCAAGAACGGATTTTCGTTCATCGAATTAAACGACGGGTCTTGCATGAGCAATCTGCAAATCATTGTCGACGGTGATGTGCCCGGCTACGAAGAAAACATCAAACTGGTGACCACCGGAGCCAGCATTGCCGTTGATGGAACCGTCAAAGAATCGCCCGGCAAAGGTCAACGAATCGAACTGCACGCCACGTCGCTCAGAATTCTGGGGATCGCTGATCCCGCCGAATTCCCGCTACAGAAGAAAGGGCACAGCTTTGAATTTCTGCGTGAAATTGCTCATCTGCGACCTCGCACCAACAGCTTCGGTGCGGTGGCTCGAGTTCGAAACTGCATTAGCAATAGTATCCACCAATTCTTCCAAAAACGTGGTTTCCTGTACGTCAACACGCCCATCATCACCACCAGCGACTGCGAAGGCGCGGGGGAAATGTTTCAAGTCACCACTTTAAACTTGGAACGCATCGCCGAAGTACAAACTCAGATCGACTGGAAACAAGACTTCTTTGCCAAACCCGCCGCCTTAACTGTGAGCGGTCAATTGGAAGCCGAAATCTTTGCGACGTCTGTGGGAGACTGCTACACGTTTGGTCCCACCTTTCGAGCAGAAAACAGCAACACCAGTCGGCACCTGTCAGAATTCTGGATGGTCGAACCCGAAATGCCGTTCTACGAACTGAACGACAACATGGATCTAGCGGAATCTTTCATCAAAACCATGATCAACGATACGCTCGAACAATGTGACGAAGACATGCAGTTCTTCAACAAACGCATCGATAAAACGTTACTCGAAACTCTAGAAAACATCCGCTCCAACGACTTCGTGCGACTGCCATATACTGATGCCGTTGAACTGCTGAAAACATGCGGCCAAAAGTTCGACTATCCCGTAGAATGGGGAATCGATCTGCAAAGCGAACACGAACGCTACCTGACAGAACAGCACTTCAAAATGCCCGTCATCCTGTACGACTACCCTCGCACAATCAAACCGTTTTACATGCGCTGTAACGACGATGAAAAAACGGTTCGAGCCATGGATGTCCTCGTTCCTCGAGTCGGCGAAATCATCGGCGGGTCTCAACGTGAAGAACGCTTAGACGTCTTGATGCAGCGCATCGAAGAATGCGGCATGAACCCCGAAGACTACTGGTGGTACACCGATCTGCGAAAGTTCGGTTCTGTTCCTCACAGCGGATTTGGCCTAGGTCTAGAACGAGCCGTGCAATTGATTACTGGAATGACCAATATTCGAGACGTCATTCCGTTCCCTCGAACTCCCGGACATGCGGAATTCTAAGCTCCACTCCACTCACCCTTTGATCACCCAAATCGTTTTGGTTTGAGCCGATTCACCGCGACAACGTCTGGTGAATCCGCATACTTTCGCCGGCGCATTGCCTGCAACGATAAGATTGTTCTTATGAAAACCGTCCACCAATTCACTATCGAAGACGATGGCAAGCCGCCGATTTTGGCCGCGTTGCGTCAAAATCTTCCCGATCAGCCTTCGTGGTCTGTCGTCCGCAAATTATTGCAAAAACGAAAAGTGACGATTGGTGGAGTCCTTTGTCTAGACGAAGGTCGTCGTTTGACCAACGGCGAAATCGTGGCCATCAGCGATCGCCCCGTTCCACCGCCTCCTCAAATGGAAGATGTCAACGTTCGCTACGTGGATGAAGATGTGGTCGTGGCCGAAAAGCCTTCGGGCATGATTACTTTAAGACGTAAATCAGAAGGCGGTTGGCCGTGGTCTCGCCGAAAAATTCAGCCCACGTTAGACGAATGTGTGCCACGCCTGATTCGAGAACACGCGATCCGCAAAAACAATTCCAATCGAGTTTACCCGCGTTTGCCAAAGATGTTTTCCGTGCATCGTATCGACCGCGATAGCAGCGGTCTGTTGATCTTTGCTCGTAATGAAACGGCTCAACAGCAAATCATCACTCAGTTCGCCGAACACAAAGCAGTTCGCAAATACTTGGCTTTGATTCCCGGAACGATTCCCGATCAAACAGTAAGCACTCATTTTATTCGAGATCGAGGTGATGGTTTGCGAGGCAGCACGTCAGACACAGCGGCCGGCCAGCATGCGGTCACTCACTTTAAAACGCTTCGTACGATCGGTGATTATTCTGAATTGGAATGCAAACTGGAAACAGGAAGAACCAATCAAATCCGCATTCACTTAGCGGAACTGGGGCATCCGATTTGTGGAGACATCAAGTACCGAAACCCACTTAAAGCAGAACCAATCGTCGACCACAGCGGCATTCATCGCATGGCGTTGCATGCAGCAGAACTTCAGTTCGACCATCCATCCACAAAAAAACTACTGCACTTCGATACGCCTTGGATGTCGGATATGCAACGCTATTTAAACAAGTTGCAAGCCGGCAAAACGGGTCAAAAATCCTAGAGCCACACGTATGGAAAACACTGACACAGCTGATCTGATACTGCGTGAAACCAGCCACTCAGCGGTGACTTTGTGCTTTGGCAGCAGTGTCAAAAAAGGATTTTCCTTCGTGGGTTGATGGACAAATCAAAGATCCCGATCTGTAATTTGTCAAAAGGCACTGTCGGACACGAGACCTCAACCCTTTTGGACTTATTACTATAAATCATCGGGGTTGCTCAATACGTTTTGAGCGGTGTGCAGCACCCGATAGATGACTACGTTGTTTCCATCTATCGTAAACAGCACTCGGTGAGTGAGTTGTCGGGAAAGCCCAAACAGCAGTTGACGAATGGGGCGATCGAGTGCCCCAGCTTCGGGAGCCATTCCACATCGAGTTGGTAAATTGGAAAGTGACTGCATCGCTTTAAAGATGCCCAGATACCAACGGTCAGCCTGATCCTTCGATCGATGCTCTTCCCACCAGTCGGCGTTGCGGTTGATGTCTTGCTCTGCTCGTTCAGTGAGTCGGACGACGAACACTAAACGACGTCCGGAGCGATATTACGTTGACGGCGGAATTCGACATCGAATTCTTCAAGCGTCCGCAACTTGCCCGCTTCAGCATCTTCAATCCCTTCTCGGACAGCTTGAAGATCGGCTTCTTTCTTGATGAGCCGGTTGACGTATTCTTCGATACTATCAAAGCCCGCAGAACTTGCCATCTGCTGAACTTCGGCCTCATTGGAAATCTGTATCTGCATCATGTGTCTCCTAATCATATTGTATCTCGGCTCGTCCAACACTTTCAAGGTATTCCTGTACGGCTGAGATGACTTCTGTGATGCCGCCAAACTCGCGTGCCGGCTGTTCTTTCTTCACGTTGTTGCGAGCGAAAACCAAGTACGCCGCTTGAGATTCTGGAGAGTTGTACGGGCGAGTTCCCGATCATTTCCGTTGATCTTCACCACCACAGATAGCCTGCTTTGTGGTGGCCATACTTCGATATTCTGGGCTTTTTAAGACGGCTATGAGCCCGTGCTGTATGGCAAAAGGAGCACAGAGGTGCACTGGCGAACTCTGGCTGGTTGTTTCAAAGAAACAATCGCGCATAAAAAAACCTCATGAATTCTACAATGAGAAGTTCATGAGGTTTTAAGTGGCGGGGGCCGGATTTGAACCGACGACCTCGAGGTTATGAGCCTCGCGAGCTACCAGGCTGCTCCACCCCGCGACATTGCCTCTTCAATTCGATCTCTCTTTTTGAAGGGGTGCGGAAGTGTATCGGCTTTCTTCCTCTTGTCCACAGCCTTTTTTTGCTTTTTTAAATGCTTCCCATCTGATTTCGGTTTTCACCCCCTCCTAGAACCATCACAGTCTGTTTTCTCAGACCGTAATCTCTGTCTGCCCTGCCCTTTTTGAGCCCACCTTTGGACATCTCATGAATCGATTCCCAACTGTTTCCGTCTTGCTTTTGGCCGTTTTCACTGGATGTTCCAATGCCCCGTCTTCCACAACAAACTCCGA
>CAYTUE010000026.1:0-9997 GCA_964441085.1 uncultured Planctomycetaceae bacterium | reverse complement strand
TTTTGGCCGTTTTCACTGGATGTTCCAATGCCCCGTCTTCCACAACAAACTCCGACACAACAAACTCCGAAAAAGACACTCAACCGATCGTCGTGGCCGATGATGCCGACGCCATTGCGGTTCTTAAAGCCGCTGGAGCCACGTTTCGAATGCACAAAAATGGGGCCGTGTCCGAAGTCAATCTCCGCAAAGGTACGATGAATGACACTGTTCCGCCTGCTTTGCTCGCTTTGAACCACGTCACTTCTGTGTTGTTCAATGATTCTGCTGTCACCGACGAACACTTGGCTTCATTAAGCACTTGGAAGTCGCCTGTGGTGAATTTCGACTTGCGAGGATGTTCCGTCGGAAATGACGGACTGATTGCCTTAACCAAGCTGAAAACCCTGAAGGCCATTCGATTGAACGAATCAGCCGAAGACGTAGACGACGACGGAGTTGTCGCGCTCGCCGCTCTTCCGAAGCTGAAAGTTTTGGCGTTGGATGGACTGTGGATCGGTGACGATTCTGTGGCGGCCTTCGCCAATTCGAAGACTCTGGAAGAACTGTATCTGAAGTCTACTAACATTTCAGATGACGCTTTGAAGGTCTTAGGGAAAATCCCTTCGCTCAAGAAACTTCGTCTAGCCACTAATGGAATTACTGACGAGGGTCTGCCTTTCCTAAGCGACCTGCCAAACTTGGTCGAACTGGATCTGAGCGAAAATAGCTCTTTGTCCAATTCCGGTATGGAAGCTCTGTCGTCGATCAAAACACTGCAAAAGCTGAACTTGTGGCGTTTGCCGATCGGAGATAACGGAATTTTACGATTACAAAGTCTACGCAATCTTGTCTGGCTGAATCTGGACAACACTCAGCTATCAAATGCCGGGTTAGACGTTTTACGTGATATGAATCGACTGACGTTTCTGCACTTGGGATCGACCGCGATTTCCAATGAAGGCTTAACGAAGTTGACTCATCTAAAAACTTTGAAGGATCTCAAACTCACTCGAACAGCCGTTACGGAAGCTGCTGCTGCCAAACTGGCGATTGAATTGCCAGACACCGACATTCAGCTGCTGTATCTCGAAGGTCAATAATTTCTGTCTTCCGAGTTTGTTCCACTAATGTGACTTCGCCCTGTTCGATTTATCAACAACAGTGTTGATAACTGCGGGATGAAACCATCTTTGAACTGTTGATGATCATCATCAGTTGTTCACTTTCGCTGGTCAGCGAACTCAGTTGTTGATAATCGCGTGCTCTTTTCACCCGCTTTCTGGGCATGATATCACCACGGTATCCACCATTTTTCCACTTTCATTGTTATCACGCAAGTATTTATCTGGAAAGTAGTTACGTCAAAGGGCGAGTGACTTATCAACAAATCACTCGCCCTTTATTAAGACGTTTACTCTTCTTTTATTCTTTTTGAAATCTATTTGGCTTCGACTTCCCAACCACTTCGATATTCCTTTGAAGTGAGCTGTTGAGCTTGAGCGTTATCGATGACTTTGCACTGGTCACCGTCCCATTGGATTTCAGACTGACTTCTGTAAGCGACGTTGCCCAGTAGCACAGCTTCAGACAGTGGCCCGCTGTAATCGAAGTTGCAAGTCGTTGGTGAACCCGTTTTGCAAGCTTGAATCCATTCTTCGTGATGTCCGATGGAATCTGGAATGGTAGGCTCGGGAGGTTCGAAGTCTTTGAACTTCTTCTTTGGGAACAATCGATAACGGCTGTAGTCTGCAAACATCTTTCCTTCGGTACCAACAAACATCACACCCGCAGAAGGAACTTTTTCACCAGCGACTTCTTTGGGGATCATGTTGCCGTCGTACCAAGTGAATGAACAAGCTTTACGGTCTTCCACTTGAGGGAACTGGTATTCCACCACAAGTCCGATGGGAGCCATTTCTGGGTGAGGCTTATCGCCGCTGGCTTTGACGCTAGTAGGATATTTAAGATTCAAGGCCCAGAACGGCAGATCCATGTAGTGACAACCCATGTCGCCAAGAGTTCCTTGACCAAAGTCCCACCAACGACGCCATTGGCCGGGATGGTAGCGGCCTGGAACATAAGGACGTTCTGCGGCAGCTCCTAGCCACAGATCCCATTTGAAGTGATCTGGTGGGGTCTGAGGGCTGTTCTTGAGTTCAGTGAGGCCCCAGTTTTTACCAACCCAAACATGGACTTCGGAAATATCGCCGAGAGCTCCAGACTGAACGATTTCTGAGACTCGACGATAGTTTGTTCCAGCGTGGATTTGAGTTCCCAATTGAGTGGCAACTCCCGCTTTTCGAGCCGCATCGGTGATGATTCGGGCTTCTTGGACAGTATGAGTCAGCGGTTTTTCGCAGTACACATGCTTACCAGCATTGATGGCTCGAATGGTGGCTTGAGCATGATGATGGTCGGTGGTGCCGATGACGACAGCGTCGATTCGATCGCTTTCGGTGTCGATCATCTTTCGGTAGTCGGCATAGCCAGTAGGAGCAAGGCCAGAGGCTTCTTTGCGTCCCTTAATGGCTCGTTCGAGATACTGAGAATCAACATCGCAGAAAGCGACGAGATTTTCCCCTTTGACGCCGTCGATGTCAGCAGCCGCTCTGTTGGCAGTGCCGATGCAGGCGATATTGAGTTTTTCTAAGGGGTTTCGACTGGCGACAGCTGGGGATCCGCTGGCAAATAAACCAGCAGACAGCCCGGCAGCTGATGAAGCCTTAATAAACGAGCGGCGAGACAGATTGGACATGTGGCGAGGCTCCAAAATAGAGTGAGAGTAGGATTGATCGGGGCAGACAGTCTTAGACAGTATCCCAGAATAGAGCAATCAGTGGTTGGAAGAAAGGAAAAGGCACAGCGTCGAAAAGATGAAAGGCCGTTCTTTCGTTGGTATGGTGTTTTTATGACACAGCGTTACGACACAATTATCGTCGGTCAGGGACTGGCGGGAACAACTTTAGCTTGGAAGTTAATCGAAGCCGGCGAAAACGTGTTGGTGGTCGATAGCGAACGCGGGCAAGGAGCGTCAGCGGTAGCGGCCGGTTTAATGACGCCTGTGACGGGAAAACGAATGGTTTGTTCGCCCACCTTTCAAGAAGACTGGGAAGCAGCAATCCATTTTTATCAACAGATCGAAACAAAGTTGGAAGCAGATTTGCTATCGATCGGTCCTTTGATCCGACTTTTTGACCGACAAGCCGATCGACAAAATTATTTGGATCGCAGTGATCGGCAAGATTTTGTTGAGGCCGAACCGTGGGAAGGAACACTAGAAGCAGAAGGCAGTGTCAGGTTAGGTGTGAAAATCTGGCCTAGCGGACGATTAAACGTCGAACGTTATTTGTCGAAAAGTAGACAATTTTTCAAGCAGCAAGGGAGTTATCAACAAGGGCATTTGGCCTTTGATGGCGATGTGCAGTTTGGTGATCGGCACTATCAGTTGGTGAACGATTCAGTAGAAGCGAAGTCGCTGGTGCTGTGCCAAGGAGCAGTGGTGAATGAAAAGTTTCCGCAGGTGCCCAACAACCCCGCCAAGGGAGAAATCTTGAAGGTGAAGTTGGATAGTGCAACGATTCGTAATGTTGTGCATCGAAGTATCTGGGTGGCCCCAGATGAAGGCATCACTTCAGAAGAAAACAGTGTCGCAGAAAAAGCGAAACGCTCTGATCAGCTAAGCGACACAGCAAGACCGCAAATTTTTACAGTTGGGGCAACATACGACTGGCGAGAATTCGAGTTGACTCCGACACAGAAGGCAGAAACAGAACTGAGAAGGAAGCTGGCTTCGATCGTGTCACAGGAACCAAAGATCGAGCGGACAATGGTGGGAATTCGTCCGACAATGAAGGATCGTCAACCGGTGTTGGGACAACATCCAGATTTCAACGGACTGTGGATCTTGAATGGTTTGGGAAGCAAAGGGACGTTGAAGTCACCGATTTTGGCGGATCGGTTGTTGGCTGCCAAAAAAGGAGAACACAAAATCAACGAAGCGGAAAGCTATCGACGGCTGTGTCCAAAGTCAGTGAAAGGGCATTTTCCGCTGACAACGGTGGCTCAGGAAGAAATCAGCGACGTGATTGGCGAAGGCGACACGGTGGTTGATGCGACGGTCGGGCGAGGTTTCGACACAGCGTTTCTAAGCAAAAAAGTGGGTCAAGTGGGTCGAGTCATCGGCTTTGATATCCAAAAAGAAGCCTTAGAAGCAACCAGAAGCCGGTTGGCAGCAATGGGGGCCACAAACGTGGATTTGATGCACCAAGGCCATGAAACGGCAGCCGAAGTCTTGCAGGACGTCAACGTGCAAGCCGTCATGTTTAATCTCGGTTTTCTCCCGCGATCGGACAAATTGGTCATCACAAATCAATCCACGACGATCAAAGCATTATCTGCGATTTCTAATCGTCTGATGATTGGGGGAAAAATCACATTGCTGTGTTATCGAGGACACGTAGGTGGGCCAGAAGAATATCACAGTGTCAGAAATTGGTTAAAAGCACAGCCAGACTTGGCAGTAGAAAAAATCGATAGCCATGTCACCAAAGAAACGGCTCCCGTGCTTTTGGTGGTCACCAAAAAAGCTGAGTTCAACGGATAGGCAAAACGGGGTCGGCAGGCGACGAAAACAAGAGAACTTCAACGAGTCAAAAGAGTAGAAAAGAAAAGTCGCCAGAGAAGATTTGCGGCATAAGAAATTAAAGGAAAACGGGTATGTGGAAACGTTATTTGAGCGACCACCGAGTGGGTGAAAAAGCGGGTGGAACGAAGGAAGGAATGACGGCGACGGGTCGCTCAGAATTTCATAGAGACTATGATCGAATTATCTTTAGTAGTGCGTTTCGTCGACTAAGTGATAAGACTCAAGTCGTTCCCCTGCCCCGTTCAGATTATACTCGCCAACGATTAACTCATAGCTTAGAGGTATCGTGTGTGGGGCGGTCGTTAGCGACTTTAGTATACGAACAAATCGATTCGGATGCTCGCCAACAGGTGGCTCAAGGAGACTTCGAAGCCATTGTGGCGGCCGCCTGTTTGGCTCATGATATTGGCAACCCACCCTTTGGTCATTTTGGTGAAAAAGCCATTCAAGATTGGGCCAAGAATCTGCAACAAGCGGGGCGTTTCGAAGGTCTTACGGAAGCAGAACAAGCAGATTTGGTTCGTTTCGAAGGGAATGCTCAGAGCTTCCGCGTGTTGACTCGACTTCAAATGGGTGGCCGCTGGGGTGGTATGAAACTGACGGGCGCCACATTGGGTGCGTTGATGAAATATCCGTGTGGCAGTTCAGAAGTCAGTCGATTGGGCTATAAGAAACATGGCTACTATCAAGACGATAAAGTGCTGTTCCAAGAAGTGTGTGAAGTGACTGGGATGAAGCAAACATCGTCGGGTCATGTGGTACGACATCCATTGGCTTATCTGTCTGAAGCGGCCGACGATATTTGTTATGCGATTATCGACCTAGAAGATGGATGTCGAGCAGGCTTAGTAAAAGAAGAATCAGCGTTGTCAACGTTTGAATCGTTGGCAGAAGGCTGCACAGGAAGCTCGTCGATGCCGTTGGCTGATCGACTGTCGATGGGTCGAGCCATCGCGATCAATCAGTTGGTGACTCAAAGTGCAGCAGTCTTTAGCGACCACCGAAAAGAAATATTGGAAGGTAGCTTTCAAGGAAGCTTAGTGGGGCACTGTGCATCAGCGACTGCTTACGAAACCGCAAAGACAGTTGCAGTAAAAGAATATTTCAACAGCGAAATCGTATTGGCGATGGAAGCAACCGGATATCGAGCCATCCAAGGGTTGCTGGAACTGTTAAGTACGGCTTTGACAGTCAAAGAACAATCGTCGTTCGATCAGCATGTATTAAAATTGATGAAAGTGGAACGTCAAGAAGCAACTTCGTTGTACGAAAAGCTGTTAAAAAGCACGGATAGTATTAGCAGTTTGACAGATCGTCATACGATCCAGCTTTACCGAACATTAACGGGGCACGCTTTGCCCAGTTAGCAGGAAAAGGGAATCCGCCGCGTCAGCGAGAGAGGAATCAAGCAGTCTGTTTGGGGATGACCATCACAAAAAGACAGCATTTTAAGCGTCAGACACAGCAAATCGGCAGAGTGCTCAAACGGCTGAGCGAAAGAAACATGACAGCGTAGGGATTACGGTCAGCGTGATCAGGTGATCCAAAAAAGGGCCGGTTGACAGTGGGAGGCACTGTTCAAAGTCGGAAGAAGACGGCATACTGAGGCGTGACGATTTGATTGGCAATGCTTTCGCATGCACGACGTAAGTACGCGATGTCAGTGTGCGCCATAAGTGTGCGACAATAAGTGCGCAACAATTAAGTGCGCAACAAAGCGGATCAAAATTCACTTAGAGTTCTTTCTTCTCATCTCACATCTGTTTTCAGGAGACTCGATCGATGTCAACTACTACGAGCGAATCAACCGTTCTTTCAGCATTAGATGGAATGCAGAATCAGATTTTAATCGGAGACGAATGGCGGCCAGCCGTCAGTGGAAAGACCTTCAAGACCATCAATCCGGCGACGGAAGAACTGATTTGTGAGGTGGCAGAGGGAGACAAAGAAGATATCGATCTGGCCGTTCATGCAGCTCGAGCTGCCTTTGAATCTGGTCCATGGTCGAAAATGGATGGCAGAGATCGTGGTCGATTGATGCTAAAGCTGGCTGATCTGATGGAACAAAATCTGGAAGAGCTGGCGGCTTTAGAAACCTTGGATAATGGCAAGCCAATCAATGATGCTCGAAACGCGGACGTTCCTTTGGCGATTGATTGTTTGCGATATTATGCCGGCTGGGCAGACAAAATCACGGGTGATACGGTTCCCGTCCGAGGCGACTATTTTTGTTATACGAGGCGAGAACCGATCGGGGTTTGTGGACAGATTATCCCTTGGAACTTTCCGATTTTGATGGTGGCTTGGAAATGGGGGCCCGCTTTGGCGACGGGAAATACCATCGTGATGAAGCCTGCAGAACAAACTCCTTTAACGTGTTTGCGATTAGGGGAATTGGCTTTGGAAGCTGGCTTTCCACCGGGGGTTATCAACATCGTTCCCGGGTATGGACCGACGGCTGGAGGAGCGATTGTCGACCATCACATGGTGGACAAGGTGGCGTTTACGGGCAGCACCGAAGTGGGTCAGCTCATCATGCGAAACGCGGCCAAGACATTAAAGCGAATCACTTTGGAACTGGGTGGTAAGTCTCCCAACATCATTTTTGCAGATGCTGATCTGGAAGCCGCAATCGCGGGAGCAGAACTTGGACTGTTTTTTAATCAGGGACAGTGTTGTTGCGCGGGGAGTCGAGTTTTCGTGGAAGATTCGATCCACGAAGAATTTGTGGAACGAGTGGTCGCTCGAGCCAGTCAACGAGTTCTGGGAAATCCCTTCGATAACGAAACGACTCAAGGACCTCAGGTTGATGAAACTCAATTCAATTCGATTTTGAAGTACATCGAAGCGGGTCAAAGTGAGGGAGCCATTTGTGCGACAGGCGGTCATCGTCGAGGTGGTCGAGGCTTCTTTATTGAACCCACAGTGTTCACCAATGTCCAAGATGATATGAAGATCGCTCAAGAGGAAATTTTTGGGCCTGTCATGAGCATCTTGAAGTTCAGTGATCTGAATGAAGTGACTCAGCGAGCCAACAATTCTCGGTACGGTTTAGCGGCCGCAGTCTGGACCACAGACGTGGCGAAGGCTCATCAGGTCGCTCACGCGATGCGAGCGGGAACAGTTTGGGTCAACTGCTACGACGTGTTTGATGCGGCTGCTCCTTTTGGAGGCTATAAGTCCAGCGGCCTAGGTCGAGAACTTGGAGAAGCAGGTTTGGCGAACTACACTGAACTAAAAACAGTGACGATGTCGATGGGATAAAGCGGTTCGGCGACGGGCCAAAAAGCGACCATAGCCGTTCCATATTGTCGTGCGTTTTGCGTTTTGCGTTCTGCGTCGTGGGTCGTGTGTTTTATCGTCGGGGTCTGTGACCCCGATCAAGCTTTTGGTCTCATAGAGGCCAACTACAGACAGGTTTGGTTTGGATCTACTGAACACATGTTACAGCACAGCTTGTAATCGTTGGATGACTTCAGTCATCGACTGAGGTCGCTGTTGTTGCTGCCGATTTTGCATGGCACAGCACACATCATCCAGTGGTAGGGGTATGTCAGTTTGCAGCGAGCGGGCAGATGGAGCAACGTTGTTTGTCAGGATTTGCTGGACCAGTTCTTTGACTGGTCCAGTACCGAACGGCGGTTGGCTGGTGAGTAGCTCAAATAACGTGGCTCCTAAACCATAAACATCTGTGGCAGGAGACAGATCTGCGTCGGCGGAGTTTAATTGTTCCGGGGCCATCCACGGCAAAGAACCTCGAAATCCAACATCAAGTAGCTGGCCAAGATTCATTTGACGAGCATAGCCAAAGTCACAAACGATCGCTTGATTTTGTTGGGATAGCAGCAGATTTGCGGGCTTAATATCGCAGTGTAAAAGGCCGACTTCGTGGCAGGACTGAAGAGCATGGGCGGCATCTAAACAATAAAGAACAGCCTGCTTCCAAGGGATCGGTTTAGGAAGCCGACAAAGGTCCGACAAATAAAGATCGGTAACCAGAAATACGTTACCGGGTTTTGTTTTACCAACTCCTCGGATGTTCAGTAGGTTCGGATGTTGGAGTGTGGCGGTGAGTTCAAGTTCTTTAAGAAATCGAGAGACAGCGAATGAGTTTCCTTGCAGCGGTTGGCGTAAAAACTTGACAGCCACAGGAAGATTTTTGTCACGATCTAAGGCTTGATAAACCTTGCTGGTGCCTCCAAAGCCGATCATTTTCTGTAACAGAAGTCGTTCGGGAGAATAGGTTTCAAAGTGAGTAGGCAGTTGCGTAGAAAGCTCCGAGTTAAAGCCATCAGATAGGCTTTCAACAATGGTCTGCCATTCGACTTGAGTGAAATCACCCGGAACGGATTCATTGATTTTTAGTTCCATCAGTACACGCTGTACGGTCTTGGTGGAACAAGGAATCCGTTCAGCAATGTCGGCAAGAGAATCTCCTTGTAGACGTTGTTCAACGATGAGTCGGTCACGGTCTGATAAATTTTTTAGTAGTCCGTGAAGTTCGTCTGTAAGAAGAGTGGTGAGTTCAATGGCGGGTTGACCAACGGTTTCGAAAGGTGGCAAATCATCGTCATAAGAAATTTCACTCCGAAGATCTCTTTTTGCAGCGAATTGTCGTTCTTTGGTTCGGGTGAGTTTTCTTAAGGTGATGGTGACCAACAGAGCCCAAAGATCGGAGGAATCTTCAAGTCGGAATTGGTTGTTTTCTAATCCCACAAAGAAGCTGCGATAGGCCGAAAGGACAATGTCTTCAGGATCAACCCGACTCTGAAGTTGTGCAGCTATTCTGCTTCGGATCACTCGGCAAAGTCGTTCGAAACACCGGTCGAATAGATCTTTGGCGGCAGATTGGTCTCCCTTTTCAGCGGCAGTCAACAGTTCTGAAAAGGTGAGGATCGACATCGTGTTTGGGCAAGCGAAAAAAAAGATCAAATACTTGTCTGATGTGTCGCTGGAAATCTCATCAACTCAATGTGGCTCGTCAATTTCGTCGAGCAAACATGACTGATCTAGAGAAAGAACGACATCATGGCATACGTTGTGACCGAACCTTGCCGGAACTGCAAGGACACCGCCTGTGTGGAAGTCTGTCCAATCGAGTCTTTTCGAGATGCTGGGGAGCTATTGGTGATTGATCCAGAAACATGTATCGATTGTGATGCTTGTGTTTCTGAATGCCCCGTGGACGCGATTTTTCCGGATGTGGATGTGCCAGATCAATGGAAGCACTACATTCAAATGAATGAAGAACTCGCGGCCGTGTCGCCCGTGATTACAGAAGCAGGCAGCTAGTGTATTCTGTCGTCGGGGTCTGTGACCCCGATCAAGCTTTTGGCCTCTTATAGAGGCCAATTACAGAAGGCATTATTT
>CAYTUE010000025.1:41016-43506 GCA_964441085.1 uncultured Planctomycetaceae bacterium | reverse complement strand
GCCTTAGGCGAGCCTACGTGGATCCGCATCTGTACCGAGCTTCCTACGGAAACTTATCCCAACTGAAGCGGCAGCGAGCGGACGACCAAACCATTTTAGAACGCACTGATCTCGATACCGTACAAGCTCGTGAATTTGTCAACAGCTATCAACGTCGCTTACGAGATCTGCAGTCACAGCTAAATTCTGTTCAACAAAATGTGTTAAGATTTGTTTTGTCAGACACGAACAAAACGCCGCACGACTTTCTCAATCAGCTGAAACAGTGTCTTCACACGATCCTTAACAAGACAGACAACTTCTTTAGTCAAACGATTAAAGGCAAACGTCTGAAATAACGACGTTCGATCTCGTTACTGTTCGATCTCGTCACTGTTAAGTAATCATCGCAGAGTTAAGTAATCACCGCAGAACATGGTTCGCAATCCGTACTTCTCTCGGATACCCTAAGGGATGCTGCAAGCTTCGAATTGCGGCAAGCACATGTTTATCGCCGCGATCTCCTTTCAGAAGCACTGCTCGTGAAAACTGTTTTAGTGATGCGACATTCCTATGCCGTTTCCGACAACCCCGCCTACATCGATCAAGAACGCCCACTCACAAAAAGCGGAATTGATCTGGTTCGCGAAACCATTCCGAGTATCACTGCATGGCCCGTACAGACGATCATCGCCTCGTCAGCCGTCAGAACTCAACAAACAGCAGAACTGATTCTGCCCGCCTTCCCCAACGTGGATCAAATACACGTGCAGGAAGAATTGTATCTCGCGACTGTGGAACAATACGTCCATCAATTGAAGAACTTAGACACCAGCATCAACTGTGCAATGCTGGTTGGACATAACCCCAGCGTCGCAAATTTAATTGCGAATTGGAGCGACCAATATCATTCGGTGTCTCCTTGCACGATCTGCGTTTTTCAGTTTTCTATCTCAGAATGGACGTCACTCAAACTTGTGAATTCACAGCGTCCCACCATGGCGGCTTGCATATCAGAAGGCCGGCAAATCAGGTAACGAATGTCTCCCGAACCATCACCCCAATCAAACAATTCTGATGCAACACGGGATGCTCTTGCGTTGACATTAGTCACAGGCGTTGGGCCTCGTCTTCAAGCCAATCTCCTGGCCGCCTTCCAAACCCCGACTCAAGTCCTCAACGCGCCCACCGAACAATTGTTGCAGGTTGATGGAATCGGCCTCAAAGTCGCAGAACGAATCACATCACCTCTTAACCGTCCCGCAGCCAATGAAATGCGAAAACGTTGTGCGGACGCAGCCGTGCGGCTGTTACTGAAAAACACTCATCACTATCCATCGATGCTGAACGAAGTGGGTGATTCTCCCACCATCCTGTTTTGCAAAGGAACCATCACAGAAGCCGACCAACTGGCGATTGCAATTGTGGGATCTCGAAGATGCACAACATACGGACGTCGTCAAGCTGAACGACTGGGATCTGCTTTGGCTCGAGCCGGCTTCACCATCATCAGTGGCTTGGCTCGAGGAATCGATGCTGCCGCTCACCGTGGCGCGTTGAATGCAGGAGGCCGCACGATCGCCGTCATGGCCACCGGAGTCACCGACATCTATCCTCCGGAACACGCTGATCTTGCTGTTGAAATTTCCAAACAAGGAGCCGTCGTCAGCGAATTCCCCTTGGACAAAAAACCTCGCCCCGGAATGTTTCCTCAGAGAAATCGAATCATCAGTGGCATGTCTCTCGCTTCCATTATTATCGAAGCCACTGAAAAGTCTGGTTCACTTCACACGGCTCGCCATGCCATGGAACAGGGGCGAGAAGTGTTTGCTGTTCCCGGTCCGATTGACAGCATCGCCAGCGCAGGATGCCATCAATTGATTCGAGACGGAGTGCCTTTGATTCGAAACGCAGATGATGTCATCGCGGGGCTTGGGCCTCTCGCAAAACCCACCGTCACCGCATCGAATCAAACCATTCATGATCCTCGTGAATTAACATTGAACGATCAAGAACGTTTGGTTTTGGACAGCATTGGTAGCACAGCGATTCACCTAGACGAAGTGATTGGCAGTCTCGACATCGAAATGTCTCGATCCCTTTCCACAATCACGATTCTAGAAATGAAACGATTTATTCGTCGCCTGCCAGGCAATCTGATCGTTCGCAGCAATTAATCACCCATTGCTGTCCCCGTGCTTCAGATTTGATTGGTGATTGTTCACCTAGCCGAACGCAGTCTTGGACATCGTTCGAAGCAATCAACGCAAGATCTGTCAGATCACAGCTTGGCTGTCCCGTCCGAACGACGTATTCAGACAGAGCAGGGCATGAACCAGCAGTCACAGCTTAAAAATCCCCCCCCCAAAAAAAGATCCCCCCGGATCGCAGCGGGTGGCGGGGGTTGGACTGAGCGCAGCGAGGGAAACCCCAGTGATCTTGTCTTACGATGCCAGGTTTCCAAATTCGCTCGTTCCGTGGTTTCGCTCGCACCTCGCTCCAACCACGGCC
>CAYTUE010000025.1:35613-40916 GCA_964441085.1 uncultured Planctomycetaceae bacterium | reverse complement strand
CCAACCAACAGTCTGCGTGTCCTGTCAACTTCATACAGCGGCCAAATGTGCCGCACCAGAATCAGCGATTTTCATTCGATGCCACCATCAGTCCGGCAGGATTCGCAGTTGCCCTTTCTTTTTCAGACTATGCCGAAGCAGACATCGCCTAGAACGCAAAGAAACCAGGCGAATCCATGTTTTCACTTGAGCCATTTTCTGAAAAAACAAGCAGCTGGCTCAAGATGTTTCCCTCTGAGTCCGATTACACAAACTACGCCGTGGTTAAGGTCTTCATGGTGTTGACGAAAGGCATGCGACCACTCATTTCGTGGCGATCGCAACAGGAAGAAATCACATGAAACGTACCGCTCTTTACTTCGTAGCTGCCAGTTTTCTGCTACTTGGAAACGTAAAACAGGCGTCCGCATGCTTCTATATTCCGTGGCTTGATCCACTTGCTTGGATTGGCTTCTACGGTTGTGGCCCCAACCCGTGGATCAACAGTTGCCACACCGGCCGATGCGGCTACACGGGCTATAATGGATTCTATCAACCAGGCTTTCAAAGCTACGCCGCACCCACCTATTCTGGATTTGCTCCCAGCTATCAACCTGCACCTGCAGCTTCGGGTTCGGGTTGCGGCTGCCAAGGAGCCGCACTGCCACAAGCTCAACTCACTGCTGTGCAAGTTCCTGTGACGACGTATCGAGCAGTCACTCAATACGTACCTCAAACGTCATACCGAACCCAGTACCGCTATCAACAATCTCAGGTAGCCGTGAGCCAACCATCGGTACCAACTGCTTATGGGTATTCAGCGCCAACTGCTGTTCCTCAGGCGGCCACTTACAACGTTGCCCCAACAACCACATATCCCAGTGTTCCAGCTACCACGTATCAACCGACGCCAACTCCGACAAACGGCTACACCAGCTACAATGCGAACCGAGTTCCGACTCCGCCTCACGCTGCTCAACCAAACCTAGGCTACCCCATTCCAGCGGCACCCGCTGCTCCAGAATTCTATCAGCCCAGAACCTTCCAAGCACCACTGGGGGATGTCGCTGGAGACCACGAATTGCGTCCTCAAGCGGCTTCGATTCCAGTGATTCCAAATTCTTATTCGGGACGGCCTCCAGTTCGTCGAGCAACCTACGGAGCCGCCCCTCGGACCGCTCGAAGGTTTCCATCGACCGTGCGCTAGACGCCCAACCAATACGCACACATCAGCTTTTGCTGATCTCAATAGAAAAAGGGGAGTTCTCGTGAATCACGAGAGCTCCCTTTTTTCGTTGCCCGTCTCGAAAAGGTGTCATGCAGTCAAAGGAATGAGATCAATACTGGGTGTCCTGACCTGCTGCTCTGCCTTTGTTCTTCTGCTTGCCCAATCGGACAAAAACAGCATTGCGCTGAAACAAAGAGTCACCGAATCAAACACGAACGATCTTGCCCCCGTATGGAAATTCCCTATTGAAAGTGTGTGTTTGCGATGAGGCTCAACGCTGCTTGGCTTTAAAGTTCACTTCGGTGTGGCTAGATTGCAGAAAACATCGTGGCCTTTTTGACAATCACGCACCAGCGGTGGTTGGCCATTCAGGGAGTAAAACCACAACGGTGGAATCTCCCGCATTGAATTTATGATCCCATTTTACTGCAAGAAATTGACCCGATGAACGAAAAGCAGATGAACGAGAAAGACGGAGACGCAAACGCGGAGGATCAAGTTCTCCCGACGCAATATCTTATACCTTTCATATTAGTGACTACGTTGTTTGCTCTCTGGGGCTTTGCAAACAACTTTACCGACCCGATGGTGAAAGTTTTCAAAGATGTGTTTGCAATTAGCAATGCACAGTCAACGATCGTGCAGATGGCGTTTTATGGCGGCTATGCCACGATGGCGATTCCAGCGGCTTTGTTTATCCGCAAGTACTCCTACAAGTCGGGCATCTTGATGGGCCTCGCTCTGTTCGCCTTGGGAGCGATGCTGTCAATTCCGGCCGCCAGCTATGTGAACTTCTGGCTGTTTATTCTTGGCATTTACATCTTAACCTTTGGCTTGGCATTCCTTGAAACAACGGCGAACCCTTTCATTCTTTCGATGGGGCCTGAAAAGACGTCCACAATGCGTCTTAACTTGGCTCAAGCATTTAACCCGATCGGCTCGTTAGCTGGTGCCTTCATTGCGGCGAGTTTCGTCATGACAAATGTTCATGTGGCTGAATTTAAAGCGGACGTGGTCGGATTCAAAAACGACATGACTGTTGATGCTGAAAAAGAAGCGGAACTCAATGTCATTCCGTTCTTGAAGGCCAAAGAACAAGAACTGAATAAAGACGAGAACGTCAAAAAATACGTAACCGAATACCTCGCAGCAGCAAATTCTGACAACGCTGAAGAAGACCGTCAGGCAGATGACATTCTCGACCACGCGTTGGTGGATTTTCGTAAAGGTGAAATCAGTTCCTATCAAGGCATGGCGTTTACCGACATACAACGTCATGACCTAGGCCTTGTTTCACGCTGCTACATGATCCTAGGATTTGTTGTGCTCGCCACTCTGTTGGTGTTCATTGTCAAATCGATCCCCAGCACCGGGTCGACAGACAAGGACAACGCGAAACTTAACCTTGGTCCGACCGCTAACCGTTTGCTCTCCAACCCTCGCTACACCTATGGCGTGCTGGCTCAAATGTTCTACGTTGGGGCTCAGATTATGGTTTGGACGTTTATCATTCAATACGCTGAAAAGGAACTGGGGATGGACAATGCGACTGCGGCAAACCACCAAATCGTCGCCTTGGTCATCTTCCTGTCCTTCCGATTTCTGTGTACGTTCTTCTTGAAGTTTATTTCACCCGGAAAGCTGTTGGCCGCACTTGCCACCGGCGGCATGCTCACCACCTTGGGTGCCATTCACCTCACTGGAATGCCTGGACTGTATTCCCTTATGGCGATTTCTGCATGTATGTCACTGATGTTTCCAACCATCTACGGTTTGGCACTGGAAGGTATTGGCGAAGACGCCAAGCTGGGATCCGCTGGGCTCATCCTGGCGATCGTTGGTGCAGTCTGGCTGACGGGTTTCCAAGGTTGGATCTTGGACCTCGACTCGTTCATGGGGACAACAGCCACACGAGGCTCGTTTTACCTTGCCTTCGGTTGCTTCATGATCATTACGATCTACGGTATCCTCTGCCGCAATCCTAAGGAGCAGTCAGAAGCGTCAAGCTAAGCGGTTTCTCCGCACAAAGCACGTCTTTCAGAAAAGAATACGCCAGGCAACCGTTACCCCAAAGTTCAAAGTGTGCCTCCTTCGAAGCACACTTGACTTGGGCCGGTTGCCTTTTTTTTTTCAGATTTTGGCCGCTTCGGATATTTCCCATTCAGCTCGATATCGGGAAACCAATACGGCAACCTCTTCGCTCCACGCGGGCAAGGGTCACCCAAAACGCGCAACTTCAAAACGACCGCATCAGTTTTCCGCACAGCGAAGGACGACTTTGTAACTATTCGGGAGCCTTAAATTCCAGCAACGAAAACACAAAGTGAGTCAACAATGTAAACAAGGTCGACCACAGAATCGTGCGAGTCACCCCCGTGCTGATTTCTGAAGCGGAACGCTTCGGTGACGAACCGCACGACCACGCAATCACTGCTGTCCCAATTGCACACGTCAACAACTTGCCCATCAACCAACCAGAACCTTTATAAAAAATGGTTCCGGGCAGTCTCAGTTCGCGATGAAAATGAGCATCCCAAAATGGAAGACCTTCCGCCGCGTGAGTTGCCAAAAAGGCCAGAGCGCTGGTTGTGCTGGCAATCAAGTAGCTGATCAATGTCAGCATGGGAGTCCCAATCAAAAACGCGTACAGAATGGGAGTCCGCACAGATCGATCGGGAGACATACCAATGGTTTTCATTGCGTCAAGCTGATTGCCATACACTTTACTGCCCACGTCCGCTGATACCGCCGCACCACTGCGAGCAGCAATCAAAATGGTACTTAAAATGGGTACCAGAAAACGGAACAGCGAAAAGCCCGTGGCATGTAGCAGGTTTTCAATCAGCAAGGGTTCGGTGTATTGGCGGAAGGGCAGATAGCGAAAAATAAAATCCTGCGCCACAAAACCAATAATCATTCCAGAAATTGCGATATAGAAAATCGCCGACCACCCAGCGACCAAACAAAAGTAGTGCCAAGTCATCTTGCCTGCCCAGCGAGTACTTTTCCAAAGCGGCAACAATGTCAATGGAAGCAACAACAGACTGTGCACGAACACACCCGTTGCTTCTGCCGCAAAATTCACCTTTTGCAGCAACCGACGAACAATCGAAACAGGCCTCATCACGGCAACTTCAGCCGAAGGAGGTTTTCCCAAAAGCTCAGGAATCTTTCCCCAGTCTTCTTGAGGCACTGTTTGAAGTTTCTGCTCACGGTGATTCAGCAAAATAATGTGGTCGGCGACATCGCTTAACGCTTCAAAATCGTGCGTCACAACCACGGATGTTCGCTGAAACTTCTGTTGAGTTTCGCGAATCATTTCAGCAACTTGTCGCCCGGTATTGGGATCCAGCCCCGAAGTGGGTTCGTCGTACAAAACGACATCTGTTTCCATTGCTAAGGCTCGACAGATCGCCAATCTTTGCTGCTGCCCGCCACTGAGTACCGATGTGGGACGATCCGTGGGAACCGCAAGCTGATTCAATAAAGCATCTGCTGTGGTACAAGCAGCCGCGCGGCCTTTCTTTGTCGCTCCGTGATCAATGGCAATCTGAATATTTTCAGACGGGCTCAGCTCATCAAACAACGCGTAACTTTGAAACACAACTGCGACGGGATGATCAAAGTGGTTTCGAACAGCCGACGCGCCAGCAGAATTTCGAAACAAAATGTCACCTGAAAAACGGATGGCCTGATCATCAGCCGTAATCAGTCCCGCCAAGATTCTCATCAACAAAGATTTCCCAACGCCACTGCAGCCGAGCAACAAGGTCAGTTTGCCTGCGGGAAATTCAATGCTGGTGTGATCCAGTAGCTGTTTATCTCCCGCTTTCAAACCAAAGTTTTGCAGTGAAATGGCCGTACCACTGACCGATTGATTCAACGTATTTGAATCGCCGGAATCGTTCACATTCTGCCCAGTGTTCTTAAGATCGCTCACGATAGTTCTGTTTAACCTTCCGGAGTCAAAGGACTTTGTGCAGAACCACCAAATCCCATCGGGTAAATCATGGAATCGGTAGCCATTTTCATCGGAATCACATTTGCAGAACCAACGTGATCGGTATCTGCTGCGGATGGATCCACAGAAGAGGGA
>CAYTUE010000025.1:34200-35513 GCA_964441085.1 uncultured Planctomycetaceae bacterium | reverse complement strand
GGATCCACAGAAGAGGGAACCAGCATGAACCAACGCCTGTCTTTCGTAAGCAATTGAACTCGAAGAATTCGAGAAAACTCAGGCGTGATCCCTGTTTCACGAGTTCCAAAAAGTGAATCACCGATGGCTCGAACCATGTCTTCCGTTTTGTTTCCCGCCGCTTTAAACGCTTGCTTTGTGTGCTCGTTTTTCAGATGAGCTTTCACTCGCATTTTCAAAGTCTGATTTTCGACAACCGCTTCCTTCACAACCGACCAGATCAAGCGATGGAGCTGTTTGTCTTCGACCACCTGCTTAAAGTTTTTCTTCAGTACCTTTCGAACTTCTGGGTTCTTCATGCTTCGTTTCACAATCGCTTCGGTGACGTCTTGCAGTTCATCCGAACGGTCTTTCAACGTCGGAATAACTTCTTGATCGACAAACCGTTGGAATTCTGCTTTCACGGCGTCTCGCTTTGGTAAAGGAGACTTGTCGTACATCAGTCTCCATGCAAACGAAACCAAGCTCACTTTTTTCCAAAGCTGCTTACCGATCTCTTTAGCAACAGGCACCCCCTCTTCTTCAATGATCGGAAGGATTTCGTCTTTCACTAAGGGAAGCAATTCTGCCTTCACAATATCCACTTCGTAACGGTCGGCAATTTGACGAAATTCGTCTTCATGCCGTTTTAAGACATCGGGCAGTTGTTCTTCGACTGCATTAAATGCCGTTCGGAGTCCATCACGCAAAACAGGCTGCAAGCGATCTAAAACCTGTTCCTGTTCTGCTTCCCAAGTCGCTTCAATGAGTTCCTGAATTTCCCTTCGCCGATTTTTGGACAGCATCGTCTTCGCCACGTTATCCAGCGACAATGACGCAGAATGAAACTGTAACTCAAACGGCCCATCAATCACTTCTAAAGCCTCGTCATAGATTTCAACCTGAATACAATCGACCCATTTCCGATCACGACTTGTGCTGCCGTCGGTGCTCACAACTTGCCCCACATGACGATACTGACCAGGCGAAATTTCTAGAAACACGGGATCTTCTCGAGCAATCGAAAGACTATCTTCGGACTGAGCCGTGTACTGAGTATGTTGAGAAGTGAGCCACGCTCCCAATTCGTCTGTCAACGCAGATACGCTGCTGGACTGTGCCTGCATCTCCGTTTTTAAAAGCAGGAAGACAGACACAATCGCCATCGCCCAACTGACAACACCAATGATTCCATACCTTGATCTCATTATCATGCTCCTCGAAAACTTCTTTTGATCGAGTCAAGAATCCGTCAATGCATTTTTATCCGCGCGGCTCTCACTGACGCCGTTGGT
>CAYTUE010000025.1:25253-34100 GCA_964441085.1 uncultured Planctomycetaceae bacterium | reverse complement strand
CCTTCGTTTTTCTCTCGGGCCGGTTCACTGTTTTCTGAGTTCACTGTTTCCTGAGTTCAGCTTGCACTATGCTAACGAACTCCGGGAAACGGATTGAGGAACAGACAATACCAATTCGCTTGAAGAAGCAAATCCTTAGAATATTTTGAGCACCAAGCAGGTGTTTGGTTCCACCGACAGCTGAATCCACTAACAGCTGTTAGTGGCACCCCAAGTCCATTCGACAGTCATCTCAACGCAAATCACCGAAACCTGTCATGAAGCCATGTCGATCAAGCCATCAAGAAGTGATCAATTCCACCGTGATCAATTCCACCGTGAGAATTGCCACTCGAGCCAGCAAATTGGCTTTATGGCAGGCGGAATACATTCAGTCGCTGATTGAAAAAACGTCACCCGATCTTCAAGTAGAAATTGTCCATGTGCATACTTTGGGCGACACAAACCAAACTGATCCGCTCAGACAGTTCGGTGGAACGGGAGTCTTCACGAAAGAAGTTCAAGCTTCTGTCTTGAAAAACGAAACCGACTTGGCTGTTCATAGCCTGAAAGATCTGCCCACCTCTTCCCCCGATGGACTGGTTTTAGCAGGAGTTCCTGATCGAGCTGCTCGCGCCGACGTGCTTGTGTGCCCTGAAGGTCAGACTGTAGACAGTCTCGACGACCTGCCCAAAGCAGCTCGAATTGGGACCGGAAGCCCGCGCCGGCAAGCTCAACTCGCACACGTGCGTCCCGACCTGCAGATGTTGGAAATTCGAGGAAACCTGCAAACACGTCTTCAGAAACTCGATAATGGCGAATACGACGCGATCGTGCTGGCAGAAGCTGGCCTCACTCGCCTCAAACTGGACCAGCGAATTTCCTTCGTCTTTCCGGTAGACGTCATGATTCCTGCTGTCGGGCAGGGTGCCATCGGAATTGAATGCCGATCAAACGACCAAACAACTCAACAGATTCTCGCAAAGCTGACAGATCAAAACGTCTGGACTGCTGTGGCTGCGGAACGAGCCCTTCTTCGAGAACTTCAAGCGGGCTGCCACGCGCCTTTGGGAGCATGGACAGAACTTGCCAACGGACAACTGACACTGTCGTCCGTGCTATTAAGCCCTGACGGAGTCACACGATTAACCGCACACGACACACTTCCCGCTGGCGATCCAGAAGCACTTGGAAAGTCAGTCGCTCATAAGCTACAAGCCATCGGTGGACACGCACTCGTTCATCCCAGCTAACACACTGTTTTGCAACTTGTGCGGGACAAAGCCTCCCGCAAAACAACGCCTCATTCACTTTCTACTTTTCAATCTTCAGGACTCCAATTCCGTGGAACTTAAAGACTACATTCGCTCCATTCCAAATTTCCCCAAGCCCGGCATCATGTTTCGAGACATCACACCGATGTTAAAATCAGCCGATGCAATGAAAGAAGCCATTCGACAACTTGCAGAACCATTTCGAAATGCAGGAGTCACCAGCATTCTTGCTGCGGAAGCTCGAGGTTTCGTATTTGGAACGCCTCTCGCAATGGAACTGGGATGTGCGTTTGTACCTGTCCGTAAGCCTGGCAAACTGCCGTTCGAAACAGAATCTCTACAATACGATTTAGAGTATGGTTCAGACACTCTGGAAATTCACAAAGACGCAGTGTCCGCTGGAGACAAGGTCCTGCTGGTTGATGACCTTTTGGCAACCGGTGGCACCATTGAAGCCTGTCGAGCACTCGCAGAAAAACAGGGTGCCGATGTTGTGGGAGCTGCTTTTGTGATTGAGTTGGCCTTCCTAAATGGTCGAAGTCGACTGGAAGGCTGCGAAACAGTCAGCCTGCTAACCTATCATACCGAAGATGCAGACGAGTAGAGGCTATCGTGTCAGAATCAGACGACGATCAAACACTCAAAGACATGGTTAAGCTATTTCAGCAAAAGATGGCTCATGCATGGATGGTGCGCACCTTCATCAAACACTGCGATGAAGTCGAAGACTATCCCGAACTCATGGGAATCGTAAGAGCCGTGTTTGACATGAGTCGAGCGATTGAATCTAAGGCAGAAGACCCTGCCGCCTTCTTCAAGTTTTCGCGCAAGAAACTGGGAAAGCTTAAGAAGGCTGGTCTGCAGTTTGAAAAGGATGCTTGGGCCGCGTCTACTCATACCAACTTTCAACAAGCCGTCCTTTCTGTTCAACACGCAGCAGATGAAATGGCCGTCATTCTTGCAGAAGCAGAACAGCTACTCGCGGCCAAGCGAGCACAACAAGCCGCAAAAGCCAGCGATTCAGAAGCTCCATCCGTCTAAAAGAAGACTCTCTCTCCAACCAAGAGCTTGTCACAACGCATTCCTCGAAACGACGGCTGGTCAAGCTAAAACCGGCCCCAATCAGCCGTGCAGCGTCAGTCATGGTGAAACCACCATGCAGAGTTTGTCGCACAAAATTCAGCAGGTCAGATCTCGGCACATTCTGCCGATGAAGAATGGGGCCGGTTTCCAACTGCCGATTCAAGGGTGTGTTGAGGCGAATTTTGATCGTCCAACGGGCCAAAGGTGACAATCAGCACGCTGACTCATCTTCTCGATTCCGTGCCTGCGAATGTATCATGTTTGCTCGCCACGGACTGGCACAGGCAAGCATCATCAGGGAAGAAGTTGTCATGCGTACAATCGCCATCATGAATCAAAAAGGTGGGGTCGGAAAAACCACAAGCAGCGTCAACTTGGCGGCCGCTCTCGCTCGACAAGGCCAAAAAGTTTGCGTGATCGACATGGACCCTCAGGGTCACGCATCGTTTCATCTGGGGCTAGAATGCCAACCCGGATCGATCACGATTTACGATGTCTTTTCCGGCAATGCCACCATAGACGACGCTCGACAATTAGTCGGTGACAACATCTCCATCGTGCCATCGAATATCGATCTGGCAGCCGTTGAAGTGGAACTGGCTACGACTCCTGGGCGAGAATTTATTCTTCGAGACGCGATGAAACACTGGAGTGAACAAGCTCGTTTTGACTATGTCATTATGGACTGCCCACCGTCACTGGGCGTGCTGACCATCAACGCATTATGCGCGGTTCATGAGGTGATTATTCCACTGCAGCCGCATTTCTTTGCGTTACAGGGTTTGTCAAAGTTGTTCGAAACGACTGCACTGGTCACTCGGCGGCTTAATCGAAACTTACAAGTCACCGGAATCGCACTGTGCCTGTACGAAAGTGGGACTCGCTTGGCCGCTGATGTGACCGAAGACCTAAGACACTTTCTCACGTCCAGTGATGCGGACACACCTTGGGGCGCGGCGAAAATTTTTCGCAGTAAGATTCGTCGAAATATTAAACTGGCGGAAGCTCCTAGCTTTGGCCAATCAATCTTCGACTACTCTCCCAAATGCCCTGGAGCTCGAGACTACGCAGATCTCGGCAAAGAAGTTTTGGCGATGGTAGAAGGTGCTCCTTTGGAAACTCCCAAAGAAACCTCGCCGACAACACCTGAACCACAACAGATCACAGACCAAGACGACCTGTCAGCAGCCGCCTAACAACTTCGCTCGGTCCATCCTGTCGCTCGGACTCTGTGAGTCCGAGCACTTGCCTGCCCTGTAACCGGACTCTGTGAGTTCGGCCTTACCTGTCACGCCAGATGTTCGGCGACACGAGCTGTTGTTGGTTTTTCAATGACTCCTCGTTCTGTCACGATCGCCGTAATCAGCTCCGCCGGAGTCACATCAAACGCAGGATTATAAACGTCGACTGAATCAGGAACCGTTTGACGCCCGAAACCTCGAGCCACTTCGTCCCGGTCTCGAATTTCAATGGGAATGTCATCACCATGAGCCAACGACAAATCGAACGTACTTGATGGAGCAGCCACGTAAAACGGAATTCCATGAGCCTTCGCCAACAAGGCCACACCATAGGTTCCAATTTTATTCGCCGCATCCCCATTAGCAGCGATGCGATCTGATCCTGTGACAACCGCCTGAATCCGCCCTTCTTTCATCACCTGAGCGGTCATGTTGTCGCATATCACAGTCACCGGAATCTTCCTCTGCTGCAATTCCCACGCCGTCAATCGAGCCCCCTGAAGAAGGGGACGAGTTTCATCGGCATACACGTGAATTTTCTTACCATTTGCGGCCGCATCAAACATCAGCGATAAGGCCGTGCCCTGGCCAGCGGTCGCAAGTGCCCCTGCGTTGCAATGAGTTAACACTCCGCTGCCATCAGCCAAAAACACACTTCCGTGACGCCCCATCGCCGCACACATTTCAGCGTCTTCTTTGTGAATGGCTTGGGCTTCTCCCAGTAAACGGTCATGCAGTTCGGCAGACGACAGATCTGGCGCGTTGGCGGCAACCGCCTGCATACGATCCAATGCCCAAAACAGATTCACAGCCGTTGGACGACTCGCCGCTAAATGATCAGCCGTTGCTTTCAACGCAACGGCAAAATCTTCTCGCGAAGACGTACGACAACCTGCTGTTCCAATGACAATTCCATAAGCAGCGGAAACTCCAATCGCAGGAGCACCTCGTACTTTCAAAACCTTAATGGCATCCCAAACTTCTTGAACTGTCCGGCAGTCAATCTCCAGAAAAGTTTCAGGCAACAACGTCTGATCAATCAGTCTCAGACAACCGTCATGAGCCCCCTGCCACGAAAGAGTTTGATAGTCCACGAAAGTGTCTTACTGAAAAAAGGGCGAATCGAAAAGTCACACGAAACAACTGCAAAAGCAGCGACGAATGGCTATTGAAACACACTTTCCTTCCCCTGCAATGACAACAGAACAAGGAATTTCATTCTTTCGAAATTGAAGGGAAGATTTGAGCTGAATTCCGACACCTGCCATACTGCGGCCCAGTTCGATGATTTGAATCTTCCGTTTCGCCAATGTTTTTGGACCCCAACATGCTGTCTCATACCGTTTACTTCAAGCTCAAAGATTCTTCAAAGGAAGCCGCAGAAGCCCTGACGACCGACTGCCAAACCTACCTAAAAAATCATCCCGGTGTACAATTTTTTGCAGCCGGACCTCTGGCTCCCGAATTCAATCGCCCCGTCAACGACCACGACTTCGATGTTTGTTTGCATGTCGTTTTCGACACAAAAGAAAGCCACGACAGCTACCAAGTTGCAAAAGACCATTTGACGTTTATTGATCGCAACAAGGAAAGCTGGGAAAACGTACGAGTCTTCGACGCGTATGTCGACTAACCTAGTTGAAACCACCAGCGTCACAGACGCAGGATTCATGTTGTAAAACAAGCACACTTTTGTAGTCGGGCTCTGTGAGCCCGATCCCCGTAACGATCGGCCTCACAGAGGCCGACTACAGACACCGACTACAGACACCGACTCAAAAAACGCCGACTCAATACATCCAGCCCCCACCATTGACTGACCAACATGCCTGAATCTGACGTTCGAAGTCGCGATTGGCTGCTTTCTGCAGTTGTGTCTGCCGTGCTGGTCGTGATTGTTTGGTGGCCTCTGCTAAACGGCGGTGGCCTTGTGGGAGGTGACATCTATCCCTACTTTTTCCCTCAAAAACAAGTCGTTGCTGAAAGCTTTGCGAATCATTCCATTCCACTGTGGCACCATCGCACTGGGTTGGGATACCCATTGCATGCCGAAAGCCAAGCAGGAATCTTCTACCCGACAACTCAAATTCTTTATCGCGTCTTTGACATCAACTTGGCCTACAACATCAATTTGATGTTCCACTATTGGTTGGCCTTTCTTTTTTCATGGAGACTGCTGCGCTGCTACCGCATCAGCATGTGGCCCGCTCTGTTTGGTGCGTTAATCTTTATCTACGGATGGTTTCCTGCTCGAGTTTCATTGGAATGGAGCATCATCGGAGGCGTCTATTTTCCATTGTGTTTATGGCAAACAGAGGAATTCATCCGTCGACCAAGCCTGCGTCGCATAAGTTGGCTTTCAATCTGCCTTGGTCTTCACTTACTTGCTGGCCATTTTGCCCTCGCCTTTATCACTCAACTGACTTGCTTGCTTTATGCGGCAACCAGAACGTGGCAGATTCAACGAACGAACACACCAGATCAATCTTTAGACGAACACCAACCAGCCGAAGGATACTTTCAAGACACAAGCCTCACGAAAGCCATCACACGCAATACGGTCGCCATCGTGGCTTCCATCGGACTGGCCCTGCTACTCGCAGCCGTCCAACTGTTACCCACATTGGAACTCAAACGACTGAGCCAACGCCAACCAGCAGGACAAACAGCTAAGGCATTCGATCCAGCACACGGTCATATGCCCCCTGAATATGTGACTCAAGTTGTCGCATCATGGTGGGGCTGGCATTCGGCAGACAGCGTTCAAAAACGAGACATCTTGCAAGCATTCGGAAGCGTGTCAGCTGACACCAATAAAGTGGAAGCTCATCTTTACTGGGGCCTGTTGCCTTTCGGCCTGATCATTCTGTCTGTGCTGCCAGCGATTCGCCGAAGGATGTCTTCAGAAGTCTGGGGCCTATGGCTGATGATGATGTTGCTAGCAACAGTGTACGCAACAGGCTGGCTGATGCCGGTGACCAAACACTTGCCAGGCTTTGGATTTTTTATAGGGCCAGGTCGTTATCTTATGGTGACGGCTCTTGGAGGTTCCATTATCGCTGCTCTCGTACTTGATGCCATCATCAAGCAACGCTCCAAGTCGATAGCCGCCGTGTGCGTGATCCTCTTTTCTGCCATCACATTACCCGATCTCCTGCTGTCGTCTCGATATGTGGCCGACGCAGTCCCCGTATCAGCGCCTCCACTCCAGAGTGCCAAAAGCAGTTGGATTCAAACCACGCTTCATACAAAGGGCGGCTTCGAAGCACGAGTCCTCGCGCCGGGCCCAAATATCGTAAACTTGTTTGGAGCAAGTGGAATTCCCGTGTATCTGGGAATCGGCCCATCAATCTACTACACGGACACAATGCGTCCTGACCCCGATGTTTTTGGAGCAAACGCTCCGCTTTCGAAATCGGTACAAGATCTCGCGATCACTCACGTTCTTACCACCGAACCATTATCAAATTCGAAGACTCATCTGGCCCAAGCAATTTCTTATCCGGACGGCATGTTAAGCCGAATCTGGGGAATCCCGAATGCACCTTATCTGTATCCGGTCAAGCACTCTGGCAATCGAATCACCAGTATTCCGTCGGATGCATTGCAAGCAGTAAAGTTACTACAACGAACAGGCAACGCGGTTGAATTTGAAGTGCACACTTCCCGCTCATCCGTCATTCGATTATCTGAACTGATGTACCCCGGCTGGACGGTTTCCATCAATGGCGAATCGGCTCAAGTGGCGGAACCCAAAGCTCTTTTACGAACCGTCAAGGTACCTCAAGGAAAAAGCGTGATTCGCTGGACATACTCTCCCATTGCCTTCCAAATTGGCACATGGGTGTCACTGATCAGCCTAGGAGCCGCCACCGTTTTCCTGCTTTTCAACTTTCCTGCTTCTCGGCTTCAAACAAAATAAACCACGACCAAACAGCAGCAATGCTTAGCTGTCATGTTTCAAGTTGTGCAAAAGCTGGATTTCGTGGGCACAACAACGATCAATCGCTACATCACTCATGCCCGAACAGGACGCAGATGCACGAGGGAGCATGCACGACACTCCGGTTGTAGGTCAGTTCTCCGCTGTCTTGATTAACCGCAAACGATGCCAACGTCGATGAATCTTGTCCAGCCACCAAAGCCCATTTGCCATCTGGAGTGATGTTGAAGTTGCGAGGCGTGACGGCTCGAGCGTTTTCCACTTCAATTAAACTTAATTCACCCGACTGAGGATCGATCGAATAGGCCGTGATCGTGTCGTGACCTCGATTCGCCGCGTATGCAAATCGACCGCTGGGATGCATCCGAATTTCAGAACAGCTCTTAAAAATTTCTTTCGCCAAAGCAGGTCGAGAAACCGTTTCGATCGTTTGACGAGGCGACATCGTGCCTGCTGCTGCATCGTAATCGAATAACGTCACCTTCAGGTCCAGTTCATGCAGAACATAAATCCATTTTCCGTTCTGGTGAAACTTCATGTGTCGAGGTCCAGCGCCTGGCGATAACTGCCCCACACCATGAGCTGCCAGTTCCGCGGTTTCAACATTCACTTTGTAGATGACAACTTGATCAAGCCCAAGGTCTGGAACAAAGGCAAACTTGCGATCCGGTGAAAAGCCACACCAGTGGGCATGAGATTTATCTTGTCGGCCTTTCACAACTTGAGAACCGCCTGCATGATCAATCAAGCTCACCTGCTTTTGTATCGAACCATCATCCGCCAAACGAAACGACGCCACAGATCCTCCACCATATTGAGCAGTCAATAAAGTACGCCCCGTTGGATCCACGGCCACATGAGCTGATCCGCCATCACCGATTTCCTGAGCATTCAAGAATTCCAACTTCGCTTCACGTCCTGTTGCTGCAATGTGATAAGCGACAACACTTGGCTGCCCTTTGTAACCGCCAACAGCATACAAAACGGGCAGTTTGGGGTGCTGAGCCAAAAAGCCTGGCCCCTTGATTTCCGCCACTAATGTGGGATCTGTGAGTCGACCATTCTTCGTATTCAACAGGCAGTGGTAAATGCCTTCGCTTGGCTTTTTCGCGCTGGTTCCCAACCAAACGTCGATCATCCCCTCATCAGCCAATGCGAATCCACTCGGCAAACTCAAAAAGAATGCCAAAAGATACCAAACAGTTTTTCGAGCCATCGTTCAGGTTTCTCGGAAGGTACAAACTGGTAAGAACACCATCATGACGAAGCGACCCTGCAGACGAAAGCAACCTTATAAAATTAAGCAGGCAAAATTAACCAGGTAAAA
>CAYTUE010000025.1:22756-25153 GCA_964441085.1 uncultured Planctomycetaceae bacterium | reverse complement strand
ACGCAAGGGCAGGGCAGCAAAACCAAGGGTTTGCCAAAGATGATTCAGCACTGGGCAATCGTGGCTATACTTTTTGCCGCACCCAGCCAGCTTTCAAATAGCGAAAGCTAATCGCAAAACACCGAAACAGGATGTCCGCAAACATTCCCATCCACGCGCCCAGCAAACCCCAATTCCAGCAGACTCCCATTAACCATGCTAATGGCAGTCGAAGCGTAAACAGCCCAATCGTTGTGACAAACATGGGCCAACGAGTATCTCCTGCGCCGTGCAGCCCCGATCTCAGCACCAGAAACACGATCAACGGAACTTGAAATCCGGCCATCGCTTGAAAAGCGGGCGTTCCCGTCGATACGACTCCCGGATCAGTGTGCATCAAACCATAGATACGTTCGGCACCAAAGAAAAAGATGACCGTAATCAACAGACCAAACAAACTGCACTGAATGGCGGCAACGATTCCAGACCGGAAGGCTCGCCCAATCTTTCTTGCCCCAAGGCACTGACCAATCATCGTGCCAGCGGCCTGCCCCCATGCCATTGCAGGTAAGTACGTGATGGCTTCTACTTGAATGCCAACGATATGAGCTGCAAAAATTGCATCCGCGCTGATTCCGGGAATCTGAATCTGCTTGATAATGATCAGAAACCCGACTTGGCCAAACCAATTGATCACACTGTCGCCAGCTGCAAATGCTCCAAGCTTGACCAGCCGGCGAATGACTTCGAAGTCGGGACGGAGCAACAAAAGTTTTAGCTTTAACGGATCACTTCCAATCATCAGCACGCCCAGCATCAACAGTCCGCCAGCCAACCGAGCTGTCACAGTGCCAGCTGCGATTCCGTAAACTCCCATGGCGGGAATCAAAGGCACGCTCACATCGATCCCACACCCCGGACCAACTCCGTACACAGCCAATAACGAAGCAATGATATTCAGAATACTGACAGCCCCCAGCACCATCATTGGACTGCGCATATTTCCACTGCCACGAAGAGCGGATGCTCCCACAATTGTGATTCCAGTCAGCAAGTGCCCCAGTGAATCTAACCGAAGGTAATTCAATCCAATGTCTGCTGTACGCCCAGTCAACTGAAACAGATCAACAATCCAAGGAGCTCCGGTGTACATGCCTACCGACACACTCAAACTCAGCAGCACAGCCACAAGAAGGGAAACATTCATCACATGATTGGCTTTTTCAGGCTCCGCCGCACCACAATGTCTGGCGACCACGGCCGCCGTACCAATTCCAACCGTGCTGACGACAAGGCTGCCCAACCAGCCAAAGTACGCACTGACGCCAATCGCTGAGGTTGCCGCCGAATCAATTTGACCGCTCAACCACGTGTCGAACATGCCAACACAAAACGTCAGAAACTGTTGAAAGAACGTAGGCAGAGCTAGGAGAAAGATTTGCTTCTTTAAGTCGCCGGTCAGCAGACGATCCGTACGCACAGCAGACACCGACGACGTCAATGCGGCTCTGGGATTCGTGACCGCCCCAACAGCCACTGATTTTTGTGTTCCCTGAGATTCTTCAGACACGATCAATTGAACTTCAGAAAACTGACAACAGCATGCAAACGCCACATTGGGGCAAGCGATTGATCGTATGCGAATCGCAGCCAGACGCCACCTTGCTGGGCCACGTAGCTTAGGGTTTCTCAATGAGAGATCTTTTTGCACGACCTGCTAAACTACGTTGACTATGAATCGTTCGAAAAATAATCCGATTTCGCCAGCGGCCTGCCTCGACACCATTGTCTCTGGAGGCCAAACGGGCGTTGACCAAGCGGGACTGGATGCGGCAATCGCCGTTGGAATCAAAACCGCAGGATGGTGCCCTCAAGGACGACGATCGGAAGCCGGTCGAATTCCAGATCGGTATCCACTGCAGGAAACAGTATCTCGCAACTACACCGTGCGGACGGAATGGAATATTCGAGATTCCGATGGCACACTGATTATCGCGATGAAAACATTGACCGGCGGAACTCGACTCACTTGGCAACTGGCCAAAAAGCACCAAAAACCCTGCCATGTGGTTCATCTGCGAGAATCTGCGGACGACGAACTGTTTTCTGACCAAAATTCGACCACAGATCAATGCTCGGCCGTTGTGGAGTGGATTCGGGAAAATAGAATCCGCGTGCTTAACGTGGCGGGGCCTCGAGCCAGTTCCTACCCAAAAATTCACACCGAAGCCAAACAACTTGTCACCGCAGTGCTGCTTCAACTGAATGGCCAGTGACGGATTCCAAACACCAAAAATTCGTTGCTTGATTCAGCCAATCACGACCGAAACGGGACACGGTACACGTGTACAACAGTCTCTCAGTAAAAAACAAACGCTTCAAGTTGATCCCGACGGGCAAATTTTGAAACCGACCACG
>CAYTUE010000025.1:8214-22656 GCA_964441085.1 uncultured Planctomycetaceae bacterium | reverse complement strand
CGCAAATCGATTTCGACATCAACCAACACCAACAATCAAACAATCCACTTAGCGGACTCACATCATGTCTGAACAATACATCATGACCATCGAAGGACTCACTCGTCACTATGACGAACGAGAAGTCTTGAGCAACATTTGGTTGTCGTTTTACCCAGGCGCGAAAATTGGAGTGCTCGGTAACAACGGAGCCGGCAAAAGTACTCTGCTACGAATCATGGCAGGCGAAGACACAGACTTCATGGGAACGGTTCGCCCGGCCAAGGGAGTCAAAATCGGCTATTTCCCTCAAGAACCTCGATTAGATCCCGACAAGACTGTCGGAGAATGTGTCGAAGAAGCTGTTGCTGAATCACGAGCCATCATGGATCGCTTCAATGAATTAAGCATGAAGCTGGGCGAAGACATGTCTCCCGAAGAAATGGAAAAGGTGCTTGAAGAACAAGCCAACGTTCAAGACAAAATCGATGCCGCCAACTTATGGGAACTGGATCGGTCTCTAGAAATCGCGGCGGACGCCATGAGACTTCCGGAAGCGGACGCAAAAATCTCTACGTTATCTGGTGGAGAAAAACGTCGAGTCGCCATGTGCCAATTGCTCTTGATGAATCCAGACATCCTGCTGCTTGATGAACCCACGAACCATTTAGACGCATCCAGCATTGGATGGTTGGAAAAATTCTTACACAACTTCCCTGGAACCGTCGTCGCGATTACTCACGATCGATACTTCTTGGACAATGTGGCCGGCTGGATTCTGGAACTCGATCGAGGCCAAGGGATTCCCTACGAAGGCAACTACACGTCGTGGCTGGAACAAAAACAGAAACGACTGGAACAAGAAGAACGCAGCGAAACTCGACGCCAAAAGGAACTGAAACGAGAACTCGAATGGGTTCGCATGTCACCGAAGGCCCGAGCCACCAAAAGCAAAGCTCGCTTACAACGCTACGAAGAACTGGCCGCTCAGGAATACGACGTTCGAGACGGTGCGGCAGAAATTCAAATTCCAACCACTCGACCACTCGGCCAAAAAGTGGTCATTGCCGAAGGCCTGACAAAATCCTTTGATGGTCGCACGATCTTTAAGGACATGAACTTCAACTTGCCTCCCGGTGGCATTGTAGGAATCATCGGTCCTAACGGAGCAGGTAAGACAACCCTGTTTCGAATTATCGTCGGTGAAGAAACCCCCGACAGCGGAACGCTAACAATCGGCACAACAGTTGATGTCAGCTATGTCGATCAGTCTCGGGATTCATTAGATGGCAAAAAGTCTGTCTACGATGAAATTTCTGGCGGCCACGACACACTTGAAGTGGGCAAAACAAAGATTCATTCTCGAGCCTACTGTGGTCGGTTTAACTTCAAAGGCAAAGACCAACAAAAACTTGTCAGCAATCTGTCTGGTGGAGAACGTAATCGAGTTCACATGGCCAAGTTGCTGCGAAGTGGGGGCAACCTGCTGCTATTAGACGAACCCACAAACGACTTAGATGTTGACACTCTACGAGCACTCGAAGAAGGTCTTTCTTCATTCGGTGGTTGTGCTGTAATCGTCAGCCATGATCGGTGGTTTCTTGACCGCATTGCAACTCATATCTTGGCCTTTGAAGGAGACGGCAGCGTCACTTGGTGCGAAGGGAACTACCAAGTTTACGAAAAGGAACGCAAGCAACGCTTGGGCGATGCGGCTGATGTCCCCGAAGGCGGACGCTTTAAGCCGTTAAGCCGTTAAGCTGTTAAGCCATGACATCCTGCAGATTGATCTCTGCCTTTGGCCCGTTCTAAAGCGTGCCAAAGGCTGCTCACGTTGCAATGTCATATATTCACACAGCCGTTTGGTGAATTGAATGTTTACCCGTCGCTAATTTTCGCACCTGTCGCCAATTTCCACACCTGTCATGCGCAGCGAGCCCGAAATGGCTTATTCGGACACAAATCAAGGAATATTGGTTTCAGGTCTGCGAGAAAAAAAGTGGTGACAAAGTCATCATTTATGGGGAATTGCTGCGAAGGAATCAGTGAGATCCAAGCAGTCAAATCTTAAATTCTGTCGCAGAATGCTTCAAAAGCAGACAATATCGTTTGAAAACCGAACTTCGGAATCATGGCCTGCACGGGTGTCAGAAAATAACACGGTCGTTTCGAATCCTCATTCGCAATTGCGTGAATCGCGAAAACTGGGCGTTTCTTGGGTCGATTGCGTGGATGCGCAGTCGTAAACTTCCGAAATGTCACGCGGATTCACCGAAGTCATTCTTCGGAGTTTCTACTCAATCACATGATTTTTGGCGTCTATTCCAGACGCGATCACAGTCGTGACGCAACGTTTGAATACGACGTTTTCCATACAGAGGGTGAGCACATTGTCTACAACGGAACACAACACCACAGAAACTGGCACTTCGGTTGAAACCATCTGCGGCGCAGAAATTCTTGTAGAAATGCTGGTCAAGCTCGACGCAGAATACGTCTTCGCCTATCCCGGTGGAGCCAGTATGCCATTGCATCAGGCTTTGCGTAAATACCGAGATCAAATTCGCACCATTCTGCCTCGACACGAACAAGGAGGAAGCTTCGCCGCCCAAGGTGTGGCTCGAACCACCGGTCGAGCCGGAGTTTGCATGGCCACTAGCGGGCCAGGAGCAACCAATTTGGTCACCGGAATCGCCGATGCCAAGCTCGACAGTGTTCCCATGATTGCGATCACCGGCCAAGTTCCTCAACAATTCATTGGGACCGATGCGTTCCAAGAAGTTCCCATGGTGGAAGTTTGTCGAGCCATCACCAAGCATCACTACCTGATCACAACGATCGAAGATGTTGCTCGAGTCGTCAAAGAAGCCTTTCACGTCGCAACCACTGGTCGTCCGGGACCCGTACTGATCGACTTCCCCAAAGACGTACAATTGGCCACTGTTCCTCGAGATCAAGTCGACTTTGATCCTCAGTTTGCTTTGCCTGGCTATGTGCCTCAAATCCGCAAGGCTGCGACCGAACAAATCAGCCAAGCCATCGCAGCGATCAAACGCTCAAAACGCCCCGTGCTTTACGTTGGCGGCGGGTGCATTCTTAGCGACGCTTCCGAAGAACTTCGCCAATTTGCATTGAAGACAAAAATTCCCGTCACAATGACAGTGATGGGACTCGGAGCATTCCCTGGAGACCACGAACAATCGTTACACATGCTCGGCATGCACGGAACAGCCTATGCCAACTATGCGGTCAACGAAGCTGACCTGCTGCTGGCCTTTGGAGTTCGTTTTGATGATCGAGTCACCGGCAAATTGGAAGAATTTGCGACTCATGGAAAGATCGTCCATGTCGATATCGACCCATCAGAACTCAACAAAAACAAAGAAGCGCATATCCCAATCAACGCAGATCTCAAAGAAGCATTGGTTGCGTTCAATGAGACAATCACCGACAGCGATATTCCAGACATCACCGAATGGCAACACAAGATTGCCGGATGGAAAGAAAAGCATCCCCTGTCTTACCGCGATTCAAAGACAGACATTCTGCAGCAATGGGCCATTGAAAAACTGTATGAAGTGACAAAAGAACGAGACCCCTATATTGCTGTTGGAGTTGGCCAGCATCAGATGTGGACAGCTCAGTTCTACAAGTTCAATAAACCTCGTCGTTGGTTAAGCAGTTCTGGACTGGGCACAATGGGCTTCGGTTTGCCCGCTGCCATGGGAGTCCAAACCGCTTATCCCGACGCCTTAGTAATCGACATCGATGGCGATGGTTCGTTCCAGATGAATATTCAAGAACTGGCCACATTGACATGCGAAAATCTGCCCGTGAAAATTCTGCTGCTGAATAACCAGCATCTGGGCATGGTGACTCAATGGGAAGACCGCTTTATGGATGGTCGACGAGCCCACACATACCTCGGCCCGGTTGGTGATCCCGAAGCACTGGGGGATGGCGATGGGAGCCTGCCAACGGACACCTATCCCAACTTTGTAAAGATCGCCGAAGGTTACGGCATCAAGTCTCGGCAAGTACGAACCAAGGCTGAATACGAAGAAGCGGTCGTAGAAATGATCAATCACGATGGCCCGTACTTACTAGACGCATTGTGCGTTTACCAAGAACACGTGCTACCGATGATCCCAAGTGGCGGATCTACCAAAAGCATGATTCTGGAATAACGGACTCTGGTCTTGCAGCCGCTAAGGAATTGTGCCGAAATAACTTCCGTAGTGGGATTCGGAACAGTTACTAAGAACAAGTCACCAAACATCAAAAGGCCCTGTCGACCGCGACAGGGCCTTTTTTCGTGCCCGCTCTAAACCGCCCAGAAGACTTGATTAGCATTCGATGAAGACGGTCAGAATGAACAATTAGCGGTACCACGGATGAGCCAATCAGAAAAGATCGCAGAACGCTATCTTGCTAAACTAAGTCGCAGTACTCGTTGAATCTCATTGGCCTGATCAGCATCAACCCCCGCTTCAGCTGCAAACTTTGGCCAGCCAGAAACGGCCGAATGAACCTGCTGAATCATGGTGTTTGTTCGCCCATTTTTCTGATCAGCAAAGCGACCGAACTCCAAAAGGTCTTCCAGTTCGAATTCATCACGCTTGCCGTTTAATGACATCTGATGGCGACTCGTCCACGCCCCAGATGGGTTGTAGGAATAGGCAACATCAAACGCAGGTGACAACCGCCAATCGCCAGCCTTGTCCATCAAGAAGGCGATGTTCTTAACATGATCATCTTGATTGCGAGCAATCACGTTGAACACGGCTCGAAGAAATTGCTGCTCAAGATCCTTCTTAGGCAACTTTAGCTGACGGCACGTTTCAATCGCCTGCTCGTACGAATAGACGCCCGCCTGATTGAAGTCAAAATGTCGCATCGCACACAGAGATTGCATGTGTTGCTTCTTACCGTCTGAAGTGCGATCGAACCGTTCGGTCATAAAGTGTGCTCGCCCACCTTCTTCGTGAATCCGACAACGCGTCATTTCAATACCTGCTTCAACGGCCATCAAATGATAAGCATATTCGATTCGCCCATAGCCTTGAGGATCAGCTAGCTCTTTGTCTCGGTTGTTGCCGATGCCGTCAAATTTCATAATCCAATTCGTAAACCCAGAGGCCGCAGAAAGTTGGCCCGATCGAAATTCGCCCGTCGCTTCATTCCACGCTAAAATGGCTTTTGCCCGAGCACCACCGGCGGACGTTCCAACACGCAGGATGTCTCGAATACTTTCCAAATCGGATTCAGATTGAGATTCTTGGAGTGTGCCTTTTAAAGACTGGCGTTCCATCATTACAGAGTTGGCAAGTGCCACCAAAGCTTCCACTTCAAGCACGGCATCTTCTGCTGGTTGAAGGCCAATCGCTGGCCGAAACTCGAGTGCTCCGATACCTCGTGAACCGATGTAGCACAGTCGTTCAACAGGGTTGAAGGAATCAGCAGAACGGCCCTGCCGAGCAAGCCAAGAATCGATCAAAGCGTTGCCAAATTTGTCGGGAAGGGAATCCGCCAGCAGCCCAGGCAATCCTTTGAAGGTCGAACGATTCAGCGTCGAAAATTGAAACACGCCGTCACGCAGTGGCATCGTGAGAGGAGCAATCTGAATTTTGCTGGACAGAAATTCGGGCGTGTACTGAAAGACACCGATCTCGTTGTCTGTATCCCAAGACACGGCCGCAATTTCCCGTCCCCAAAGTATGACTTTCGCGTCTGCCATCAGTCATCCCATTCCCACGGAGTTTCAGTATCCTTGGTTTTACTTCTCGAGGAAGACGCGTTTTTTCGTGGAGCTTGTTCTCGCACGCGGTCGACCGGACGGATTTCAGGCAACTGAAACAACGACTGCAGTTGCTCGACCAATCCCAGTGCTCGAGCCACGCGCACAAACGTATCCAGCGACACACCTTCGCCATTTTCCGTACGACTGATCGTTCGCCGAGAAACTCCCGCTTCTTCCGCGAGAACACTTTGGCTGATGTTCTGGTCGAGACGCACTCGCTCCAGACGCTGACACAGTTGCTTTGCAATTTGATGGGAAGACGCCATTGAGCCACACATTGGTTAAAATCAAAATACAGATCCCGCTGTTAAAATCATACGACTCAAACGGAATCAATCGATAAATTTGAGCCACAAATGGCTCAAAATAACAAAAAAAGGCTTCTTTGAGTCACTTATGGCACATTAACGGAGCTCTTAGAAACAATTGCTCCGTCATGAGAGCCCAGCTTAACGACAGTGTTTGGCCGCGTGCCAGAGCTGCCGGTGCGATCCAAATTCGCTGCAGTCAACCAACCCATACGCCGGAACCGCCGGGAAACGCTCAAACTTGCGACGCACCTCATGGGTCAGTGATCAGCTCGTTTCCCGGCAGAGCTCGATTGATTGAATTAACCTTAAGCGAATTCCAGCTTGACGATCTCTTCTGGAGCCGGTTCAACCGAGCTCGGATATTGCTGGTAGCATGGCATCACACAACATCGCTCGGCATTGATCCACAGTGCCTTCGGTGCCGCAATCGACTACCATTTGCGGCGTAGCGAGAAATTTCAAACGCTCGCTGAGGCCTTTTCATTCTCGCCTGCCCACAGATTTCATACGTAAATATGTCGAAACCAACAGAACTGTATTCAGAACTCATTTCTCGAGCCCGCAAGGCGGCTTTGCTTAGTTCGTGCGAACATGTCCTAGGCTGGGATCGGGAAACCTACATGCCTGTCGGCGGAAACGAACATCGAGCAGACCAGCTAAGCCTGTTGGCAGGCGTTGCTCATGAATGGTCGACAGCGTCTGAAATCGGAGATCTGCTTGAGCAACTTTCTGATAGCGAGTTAACAGAAAATACAGACAGCGATGAAGCGGTCAATATTCGACAACTGCATCGAACCTACGAACGCAGCTGCAAACTTCCCGGTCGACTGGTTGAAGAACTGTCCAAGGTCACCGCGTTGGCTCAACAACATTGGGTGGAAGCACGCAGTTCTGGAAACTATGCGGAATTCTCACCATGGCTGCAGCAGATTGTTGACTTAAAACGAGAAGAAGCGGCTGCCGTTGGATTTCCAGAAAACGGTGAAGCCTACGATGCCTTACTCGATGAATACGAACCGGGTGCCACAGCTGCTGACGTTGACACTGCTTTTTCTGCCCTACGAAAGCAAATCGTACCGCTCTTGGATGATATTCGAGGTTCATCAAAGAAACCAGATTCCAGCATTCTGACACGACACTTCCCTGAATCCGATCAAGAAGTCTTCGCAAAGGCCGCTGCAGAAGCGATCGGCTTTGATTTCACCAAGGGGCGCTTGGATGTCACGACTCACCCCTTTTGCAGTGGCTTCGGGCCAGGCGACTGTCGCTTAACAACGCGGTACGATGAAAACTTCTTTTCGTCAGCCTTCTTTGGCACTCTTCATGAAGCTGGCCACGGAATGTACGAGCAGGGCTTGCGAACGGATGCGTTTGGCACTCCCATAGGCACCTCTGTGTCACTGGGCATCCACGAATCTCAATCACGCATGTGGGAAAACCTCGTCGGCCGTAGCAGGCAATTCTGGGAACACTTTTACCCCAAAGCCGTTTCTCAGTTCCCGAAAGCCTTGGGTGACACATCATTGGATGATTTCCATTTTGCAATCAACGAAGTGAGCCCTTCATTCATCCGAGTCGAAGCAGATGAAGTGACTTACAATCTGCATATCATGCTGAGGTTTGATCTGGAACGAGACCTCATCAATGGAAACTTGCAGCCCAACGATCTCCCATCAGCATGGAACGAACGCTTTACTTCTGACTTTGGCATGACTCCTTCAACTCATGCAGAAGGCTGCCTCCAAGACATCCACTGGAGCGCTGGACTCATTGGATATTTCCCAACGTACGCTCTTGGGAACATGTACGCAGCTCAACTTTTCGAACACGCTCACGAAACCCTGCCGGATCTTAATCAGCAAATCAAAGAAGGCAGCTTCAGTGGTTTGCTAAATCTGCTAAGACAAAATGTGCATCAACATGGCCAAAGATTTCCTGCTCCACGACTTGTTCAGGTGATCACAGGAAACCCTCTTTCCGACGGACCATTAGTGCAACAGTTGAATCAAAGATTCCGACCGCTGTACGATATCTAGCCCAAGGTCAGAGCGGAGCCGAGTCGACTTGTCCGTGGGGAAATTCGCAAGCCGTTCGTTTGACTTACCGACAGAATACGGACTTCATCAGACGGTCAGTGTGGTTTCAACATGAACGAATCACGAAAATGCAATCATGAACTACCTATCACATGGCTATCGATTTTTAGACGATCCTTGGTTCCTTGCTGGCACGGCTGTTCCAGATTGGCTAAGCGTTGTCAATCGCCGTATGAGAGCTCGGAGTCGACTTGTCGAACCGATCGTCGCCACAACAAACGATGACGCGACTCGACAACTTGGCAAAGGAATCTTGCAACACCATCATGACGATGCCGTGTTTCATACATGCGAAACATTTGTCATGCTGGAAGCTCAAGCTGCCGCTAAGTTTCGAAAAATCATGCCTGATCGCTACGATCATCGTCCCGGATTTCTGGGCCATATTGTTGTCGAACTTCTCCTAGATACAATCATCGAAGAACGCCAACCGGGGATCCTGGACCGCTATTACTCCACACTCAACAGGATTGATCCGCTGGTATTGCAGGATTTGATCAATTCCATGGCAACAACTTCGTCAGACAAACTCGCTTGGTTCATCCAACGTTTTCACGAAGAAAGATTTCTGGCAGACTATCAAACCAACGAAGGCTTAATGCTCCGTCTGAATCAGGTGATGAAGCGAGTAAAATTGCCCTCTCTTCCAGAAGAAGCAATGGCACTGTTCACAGAATTAAGATCTCTTGTTCGCGACAACGCCGACGGAATGCTGGATACCGTGACAGCAGCTTCAGCGGATCAGTCATAGTTCACAGAGCCGCAGAACAACCTGATTCAGAAATTCACATCCCCCAACCAGCCGCCTTAACCCCCTGATCACAAAACGAAATCACTCAGCAACATGGCCAAGAAAAAAACAGCAGCAAAAAAGAAGCCTGAACGCGTAAACCTTGAGGCCGCTTTGATTGAATTGGAAGAGATCGCCACTGAGCTGGAATCAGGTACCGAAAATCTGGATGAATCGATCGAGCAATTCGAACGAGGCATGTACCTGATGAAAAACTGCAATCAACAACTTGATGAAGCGGAACGGCGAATCGAAGTGGTGACGACTGTCGACCAAGATGGCAAAATCAACACGGAGCCCTTTGGAAACATCTCCACACTGGATCAGCAGAATTCTGATGAAACACCATCAGAAGGCCCACTTTTCGATTCCTGATCACTCGGTATCAGAGGCAAGCTGAAGACGATTCAATCGCCATTCAACTCATGATCAGCCATCGATCTGCGAACACTACTCGCCAATAACAACCGTGCTGCACTGTCCCATGCGAGTCACACTGGTTTTAAGAAAGACTTTGTTTGCTGGAGCAACATCGTCTTGATCGACTACGGCCAAGTCGATGCCGTCATCGGCAGCATTGAAGTTCAAGGTGCGAGGCAGCTTACCATTTTGCACGGCCAATAAAGAACCAGCCAATTCCACAAGTGCAGATCCACTCCCTGCACTCCCCATGTAACTTTTCAACGCTGTTACGGGAACCTTTGCTGCTGATTCCTGCTGAAACCCAGCCAGAGCTTTCGCTTCAAAAACGTCTCGAACAGGATGTCCACTGGCACAGGCACTCACATGGCCCAGATCACCGTAGTTCAAGCCTGCTTTTTTCAGCGCCGCTTTGACAGCTTGTTCGACTGCTTTTTGCTCGCCGCTTTCGTCGTCCATGATGCACGAAGCAGCTGTCGACAGAATGGAACCATAGATCTTGGCACCGCGTTTTTCAGCGTGTTCTCGAGATTCCAAAATCAACGTACAAGCTGACTCAGCAACCACTTCACCAGATCGAGCCTTATCGAAAGGGCGACAACGCGATTCTGCATCACCTTCGGCCAAGATATCCCAGTGCTGATGTTGTCCTGCTTTCACGGGTGTTAATCGAGTTCCCGTTGTGCCAGCGATCATCACGTCAGCTCGCCCCCGGCGAATGATGCCACAGGCTTCAGAAATCACAAGACCTCCGGAAGCTTCTTCCTGAGTCAACGAATTGTTCGGACCACGAGCATCAACTGCGATGCCAATGTGACAACCAGGCATGTTCGGCAAGTACTTCAGCAGCCACAAAGGTTCCATCCCTTGAAAGCGAGAACCATCTTGTACGCCCCACTTGTCGTATTGAAATTTCTTCTGTTCGTCGTCTGAGAAGCATGCCTTCGCCGAATCAATCATGACTTCGGGAGGACTCGACATCAGGTTGGCACCAAATTCCACTCCGATACGTTCAGGAGTAATCGTACCCGGTTCAATTCCGGCGTCCTTCAATGCTTCAAGAGCAGCCGCGACACCCAACTGAATTTCGCGACACATCACCTTGACCTGTTTTCGAACAGGTTTCAGGAAGGTCTTGCGAACGGCAGCCTCGGCAAAATCCGATACCTCACCCGCAATCCGTCCGGGAGTGCAATTCGCATCCAACTGTTCTGTCTTGCAAAAGCCATGACGGCCATGCGACAGATTGTCCCAGAATGTGTTTAGGTCGGTGCCGATTGGAGTCATCAGGCCAATGCCTGTGATTACGACGTCACCTTTTGTTGATTGAGACATTGCTGTCAAAACTCACTCACGAATAAAAGGGCTGGAAAAATGCGGGCGGAACACCACAGATTCATTTTTCGGTTAAGGCAAGATTCTATCGATCGTCATTCTCAGGTGCGCAATTCCCACACATTTTTTCCATCTTGTCGTGAAAGTGATGATGGAAGTGCAAATTCTGAGTATTGCAGAATCCCATTTTTTCTCACTCTTCCACCAAAAATCACTCGATCTGCCGCAAATGAGCCTGATGTTTCATCCTGTCTCGTCATCCCATCACGGAGCGAATCACTAAAGTCTGTTTCCCTCAGTGCTTCAGAGATCTTTTCCCACGGACATCCCGCAAATACGAATAAAAAGAGCCGAGATACCAGCAATTACGCGGCATCTCGGCTTTCATTGTCTTTGCATCGATGAACATGAACTCATCGATACGGGCTACCAAAACTCTACAGAACCTTGAATTCGCCAGGAACTGGAATGTTGTAAGACATGTCGTCATTAGGTACCACGGGAGGTGTATCTGACATGCTTGTGAACTGATCAATGGGCGAAGCCACAACTTCTGATTTCAAAGCATCAGCCATTTTGATTTCTTTGCCACTGTAAGTGCACATACGGCCCAAAATTGCCGTCATTGTGCTCATCGCACCATATTCGGCTTCGTTTGGTCGCTTGCCTGCTCGAAAATCTCGGAACAAATCGTGATGCTCTTCCTGATGGCCACGTCCGCCACGTTTTCCAAATTTCCAAGTCACTTCACCGTTCTTGTCGAACAAAGTGGCTTTCCCGATGTTACAGGATCCGTTGCTGCCGTGAACATTTTCACCAACCTTGTTCCAACACTTACGGATGTGGCGACACTGACTGTGTAACGTCGTACCATTTCCGTACGGAGTGTCTCCGTATGTAAATTCAACAAAGTGATGATCGAAAATCTCGCCATTTTCCTTGCCAGTTCGAACCTGTCGACCACCTTGGCCTTGGCCCTTCACAGGAGCCTCACCCATCAGCCAGTTGATGACATCCAGATTATGAATGTGCTGTTCCACGATGTGGTCACCACATAGCCAGTTAAAGTAGTACCAGTTTGTCATCTGGTATTCCATTTCCGTTTGCCCCGGCTTACGGTTTCGAGTCCACACTCCACCGCCATTCCAATAGGCTCGAGCCGCCACAATGTCGCCGATCGCTCCATCTTGAAGGCGCTTGATCGTTTCGATGTAAGCGGGTTCGTGACGACGCTGCAAGCCGATTTGAACAAGGAGGTCCTTTTCCTTGGACTTCTTCGCAGCAGCCAGAAAACGACGCACACCAGCAGGATCCACAGCAACTGGCTTTTCAGCGAAAACATGCTTGCCCGCATTAACGGCCGCTTCAAAGTGAATCGGGCGGAACCCTGGAGGAGTCGCAATTAAAACCAGGTCGATGTCTGAATCTAGGAGAGCTTTGTAGCCATCGAATCCAACAAATTGGCGTTCCTTCGGAACATCAACTTGATCGCTGTATTTCCGTTTCAACGTCTTCAGGCTTCCTTGCAGCCGATCGTCAAACGCGTCACACATGGCGACTAATTTGGTTGGCCCTTCCGTATTCATCGCGTTGCCAGCGGCACCCGTGCAGCGACCACCACACCCAATCATTCCCAGTCGCACGGTTTCATCGTAGCTGGTGTGAGCTGCCTGAACAGCACTCAAAGAGCTCACCAGTGATGCACCTGCAGCAGCAGTTGTTGATGTTTTTAAGAAATCTCGTCGACTTGGATTATTTTGTTCTGACGCCATAACTTGTTGGAACTCCGAGAGAAGGAAAGGTTGGTGGGATCGCCCCAGCTTAGAATGTCGCATTAAATCCGGGGAAGCAAGTACCTGCTTCCACGTTTATTAACAATACAAAAAATCTGGTCAACGAGGTAGGAATGGCAAATTTAACTTAGAAATCGGCCACCCAACCAGTGTAAGCATGTCTTGCTGTCATCGCAAATCTGAAGGGAAAACTTGACAAATTGATCTGAGACGCGCCACAGATGGATTTCATAGATCATAATTCTTCATCCAGAAATCAGCGGTCACGAAACACGACACCGCCTGCTGCTTTTCAAAAGGCAAACGTCAACAAAACCGGAAAAACTCAAGCTCAGCAGCACCACTTGAGTCGATGAAACAGCAGCTAAATCACAACAAAAACCGAGGCAATCCTGAGAAACACCACGAGTGAATCAACACTCACGACGAAAACGACGATCCTCGCCCAGTCGCTTCAAATTGAGCGAAATTGGAACCAACACCTAGGTATCTTGAAAAATCGTCCGAGGAAAACACGCACAACTCGGTGTGAATACGGGCAACACGCGGATCAATCCGCTAGACTTACCGGTCGTTAAGCGATGGTGGCAACGCAACACATGTTGAAAAAGGTGGTCTCAAAACAACCCCTCATCGCAAATCGTCGCAAAAATTGTGTGTCTGCCGTACGTAACTCAGCGAAAACATCAGGCAATTTCAAGCTTTGCTGAAGACTCCAAAAACACGTTCTCGTGAGATTTCACAGCAGAGACCAATAAAAACGAGCTCGGCCTAGGTCAGCACTGGGACCGTAGAAAGAGCACTGGGATCGCAGAAAGAACACTGGGACCACAGAAAGAACACTGGAACCGCAGAAATTTGATTCGCGGTCATCGTGAAACAAGCCAGTCCGCTCACAACGCGAGACGGCTGCAAGGAAAAAGAATAAGATGAGCGAAAAGGAAAAATCGGCCATGGGCAACATTCGGCAAATGGCCGAAAAGCTCTTTGGCTTCGAAAACGACAAAGTGCCTGAAGATTTGGGCAACGAACTGCTGTTCGACGACTACGACGAAAAGGCAGACATCGATGATCTGCTCAAACCCGCCGAAGTGGCTGTTGAACAGCCAAAAGATGAAATCGACTTTGACACCCCGGAACGAAAAACCGTGAATAGCCAGTCCAACGACTATGCCGACGAAATCGATGATGACCTAATCCTGTTTGAAGAAGACGGGGATTTCGACAACGAAGAAGACGTCAAAAGCTCTCCCGTGGCTTCTCAAGACGATGCAGATGACATCGTCTTTGATGACGAAGACCCACAAGAAGCCCAATCTGCAGCCGTGCAAGTTGCTGCAGCATCAGATGACGACGATGAAATCGACGACCACGAACTTCTATTCGAAGATGATGTGCCAGCTGCACCGCCTCGCAAAAAAGCTGCAGAACCAAAACCAGCCAAGGCGAAATCACGGACAAAAAGTCCACGCAAACCAGAACGGTCTGCCGAGCAACCTGCGGCTGCTCAGGTTGGCGCCAAGAACGATGACGAAGTTTGGGATGAACTCGACGACTGGGTTTGGGACGACGAATCCTCTGCATCAAAAGCAGAAACAGTCAACGACGAAGAAGAAGATGATGTCGAACAAGTTGCCGAAGTCGCAGAAGAAACCCAGCGACCACGCCGTCGTCGAGGGCGTCGGGGAGGCCGAAAGCGTCGCGATTCGGAACAACAGACGGAATCCAAAAGCGGTTCCCGTAGAAATTCTCAACGAAAGCCTGTGGCAGAAGCGTCGGATGATGATGAAATCCTAGAAGACATCGTGTTTGACGATGAAGATTTCGTCAGCGTGAAACCGACTTCTCGTCATCAGCCGAAGCGTTCAAAACGCATCAAAGACGAAGTGATTGAACCGTCGGACCTTTCCGAAGACGA
>CAYTUE010000025.1:5102-8114 GCA_964441085.1 uncultured Planctomycetaceae bacterium | reverse complement strand
CGAAGACGACGAAGAGGAAGCCCCCCCCAAGCCTCGACGTCGTCGAGGCGGTCGCAGACGTCGAGGTCGTAAGGCTCGAATCGAAGAAACATCAAAACCAGTTGATGACGAAATCGATGACGATGAAGTCAGCTTTGGCGATGATTCCGACGATGATGAAGACGACGAAGTCGTAGAAGAACGACCTCGAAGACGCAGTGCTCGACGACCTCGTCCAGCAGAACGGAATGAAGAAGCCGCTTCCGATCAACGTTCAAGACGAAGCCAAGGGCGAACTCCCAAGGATTCATCGGGACGGAAAGCTGCCAGAGACTCAGCAGCTGAACCCCGAACTCGACGGCGCAAAAAGCCAGAAACTGCAGGCGTGTCTGCAGATTTCGAAGGAATTCCCACATGGGAAGAAGCAATTTCCAACCTGGCGATCAAAACTCCCGCAAAAGGGCAGGGTGATCGAGGTCGCCGAGGGGGACGCGGGGGCGGTCAACGAGGTCGTCGGCGGTCATCTTAATGACAGCCATTGGTGCTGAAGGCAGCAATGGCCTCGCAGGGAAACAACGCCAGCGGATCTCTGGTTTTTAAAAATTGACGTCCGTCAAAGAATTTAGTTCAGACGATCTGCCATTCCTGTCGAAGAATTGGGCGGCGAACAGTTGAAAGCACGTCAACTGCTTGATATTGTTCCCGCTCGCGAGGGGCCGTAGCTCAATTGGTTAGAGCGCCGGACTGTCGATCCGGAGGTTGAGGGTTCAAGTCCCTTCGGCCTCGCTAAAAGAAAAGGTCGAACCATCACTGGTTCGACCTTTTTTTATGCGCCTGCCAAACCCGATCAATTCCCCATAAATTCGTTACACGTCAAACAACACAACCCACCTGAAACACAGAGCCAATAAATCGCTCAACACAGACAAAACCCCATGCAAAACAGCCCAATCGCAAAACGGCGAGGAAGTATTTAGACAAATCACAGACACCGTTGGCTCTTTAAAGCGACTGTCCTCACAGCCAGATCAAACTCACAGCCAGATCAACGGAGCCAAACTGAAAAACAATCTCACAAACACGTGACCGAATTTGACGTTGGATACAGGAGCTTCACCCATGACTTACCTGACTGAAAATCCACTTCCGGGCATAATCATTCTTGGCAGTATCGCCGTGATCGCATGGATCAGTGGCACGCAATACGGAAAACGAATCAGCCTTGTTTGCATTGCCTGCAGTGTGGGCCTGTACTTCCTAGAACAGGCCTTAGTTTCCACAGGAGAAGAAGTCGAAGCCACCGTCGTGGAAATGCTAGAGCACTTCAAAAAAGAAGATATCAACGCAATTCGACAACAGATTGCGGATCAAGACCCAGAACTTGTTGGGTTATCCGAACGTGGCTTAGAGCTAGTCGATTTCCGCCCCAACTTTCAGGTTAAGAGCACAGAAACAACAATCTCCCCCGATCAAAAAACCGTCACGGCATATATTCGAGCGAATGGTCAAGTTGACATTACCGTTTCAGGAGCTGGCACTCGACACGTCGCGACATACTGGAAGACCACATGGATTCAGCAGAATTCCCAATGGAAGCTAGAAGATGTCACTCGACTGAATCCGACTGATGGCGCTGAAATGGAAATCTTCGGCCGACAGTAGCGAGCAACTGGAGCCAACCATCCAGCGGCTTGGCCCATCATCTCGTGGCAAACGGTTAGTCGCCTAGATTAAACAGTCTCTTCACAGCATCCAGCAACCCATGAGGCGTGCCATCGCGGGCTTCGTCTTTCAGAGTTTCAAGAGGCGGATGCAGCAACTTGTTGACGATTCGATGGACGGCCTTTTCAATCGCCGCCTTTTGCTGGTCTTCAAAACCCGGATTCTTGCGGTACAACAAGTCCAGCTCGCTGCGACTAATTTCACCCAGTTGGTCGTGCAGCCGTTGAATCACAGGACCAGTGGCTCGATGGTAGATTTCTTGCATGAATCGAGCAGTCTGCCCCTGAATAATTTTTTTGGCCTTGCGCACTTCAGCCTGCCGAAGTGCGCGATTGCGTTCACAGGTCGCCTGCAGTGAATCAATATCAAAGAGAAACACATTGTCATCGATCGACTTCACATCAGCAGCGAAGTCTCGAGGAGCACCTAGGTCTAAAATAAACTGACAGTGCCGTTTCGATTTTTCACGAATTGCAGAATACCGCTGACGATCGAATAACGTTTGGCTCGCCCCTGTTGTGCTTACCACAACATCAGCTGTCATCAAAAGATCATCCAGTTGGTCGAAGCTTGCTGTTTGACCAGAAAATTCTTCAGCCAACTCAATTGCTTTTTCGGGACTTCGATTCACGATCGTGATGTCTTGAACGCCTTCATCGCGTAAGTACCGCAATGTTTCGATCGCCATTTCTCCCGCACCAATCACAACAACCGACTTGTTGTCGAAACGATGAAAGATACTGCGAGCAAAATCACCCACCGCAACACTCGCGATGGAAACTCGGCCTTCTGACAATCCCGTTTCACTGCGAACTCGAGCCGACACAGACAACGCATGCTGAAATAACACGTTTGTCAAAGGCCCACACGAATCGTTTTCCTGAGCCACTCGATAGGCATCTTTGACCTGAGTGACAATTTGAGGCTCACCTAAAACCATACTGTCTAAACTGCAAACCACTTCAAATAAGTGTTCGACAGCATCAGGACCTTGTCGAGCAAGCACGGCCTGAGTCAACTGATCCGACGGAAGGTTATGGAACTCAGAAATGAAGTCCGACAAACGCTCCACTGAAAGTTCTTCTGCATCGTCATCACCCGCCGCGTACACTTCAACTCGGTTACAAGTCGATAGCAGCACCAGTTCAGAATTTGGATACTGCTGATGCCAGTGCGCGTACGCGTTGGTTAACTGCTCTTCAGACGCGAAGGCAATTTTTTCACGCAGGGCAATTCCCGCGTGATTGTGGTTACAACTGAGGACAACAACGCTCATTCTGACTCACTCACTTGATCCACGCTGGAATCAAT
>CAYTUE010000025.1:0-5002 GCA_964441085.1 uncultured Planctomycetaceae bacterium | reverse complement strand
TCAGGTAGCGGCTTATTGGGCTGTGGCTTATTAGGCAGTGGCTTGCCAGACACTGAACCAACAGCGCCTCGCTTATCAGATGCCGGTGCACTTCCGTGAACTCCCCCCGTTAACAAGACTAATCCAAAAACAGTAAACAGCAGAAAAGCCCCAGCAACCAAGATCAGCTTGGCAACTTGGCGACCAGACTGATCGGGGCGAGACAGCAACCACCATAAAGCAGCCACCATGGCTCCCCATAAAACAAAGGTTGCCACAACGATAGGGTCCACCCAGCCAAAGGGAACGCCGGACGCCGCACTTTTGCCAGCTCCTAAAATGAGTCCCGTCAGCATCCCCAACGTCAACATCACAACAGCCACCACCACTAACCGACGGTTCCACATCGTCAGTTGTTCGAGACTCGGAAAACGGAGATTGTGCAACCACGAATTCCGACCTCGCAATTTCTGATAGTGCAACAAGTACATCAATCCGCAAATGGTGGCGACACTGACACAGCCAATGCCAATCACCAAAGTGGATGCGTGTAGGATTCCCCAACGATAAGCCGCTTCGGCTCGAGTCGGATTAACCGACGCGTCTTCCACAAAGCCAGCCATCATGATTGGAATCAACATCGCTGGAATCCAAAACAAACCAATGGCCGATGGATTCCGACTCAGTTGCGAAATGAAATAAAGCAACGCAGCAACCCATGCAAGCACAAGCAGCCAATCATGGCTGCTGCCAACCAATGGATGCAAACCGGAAGCTTGGCTGCGAGACACCAAATAGGCCGTATGAGCCACTAATCCGGCCAATGTGGCAATCAGCATCAACCACCGAACAGCGGGCGTACGTTTTCTTAAAAGCTGAGTAATCTCTCCACCGAAGGCGATCACATAGCTAAGCAGAAAACACGAAAGCTGGACGTTGGACAAAGCTGTCACGTCGAAATCTTCAATCAGAAAAACGAGCAAAGTGAATGCAGTCTGGTGTCGTAGTATAGACAGCCGCACTGACAAAGTCTTCGCAGTTTCTTGAAGGAGACCAAAAGCTCCCACAGCATTCCGGTAGGAAGAAAACGATTCTTACGGCATCTGGTGCCTGTTTTCCCCCAAGCACTCTCGACCGCTCGTTCCTCGCACGATCCGTGTGGTCGTCAGAACGAACGGCCTGCTAGCTGCAAAACAGCCGCGTGCCAGGACAGCCAAGTCCAACCTAGCCATCATACTTCCGCGAAGCCCGGTGAAGACTGCGGTAAGTACCCATCATATTCCCGAAGCAAAAATCACCCATCCTTGGGTGGCTCGAACAGCAAGCTGTCGAGAGCTTCCGTGGTTAAATCGTCAAACTCAGTTGACGTATCACTGAAAAATGATTCCCAGCGATTCTTGTCCCATATTTCAGCGTGATCATTCACGCCCAAAATCACAGCTTCGCGTTCGAGCCCCGCCATCGTTTTTAAACGGTCGGGAACCCGAACACGCCCCTGCTTATCTAAAGTCACTTGTTCTGATTGCGAATACAACAATCGCAAATATTTGCGAACGTTGGGCTTACCAATCGAAAGACTGCGAAGCCGACTCGCAAAGCGTTCAAATCCCTCCTCAGAATAAACAGCAAGGCATCCATCATTCCCTGGTGCCACATACAAACTACCACTTAAGCTAGCACCAAAACCCTGTCGTAACGAAGGAGGAATCGCCAGCCGCAGCTTGTCATCAATGTTTCGTTCAAAGGTCCCGGTTAATGCCATGTTCGCAACAAGCTTCCGATGACCGAATTTCCTAAACTCATGTGATTTATGAAGTTAAAGCGGAAACAACTTCTCCCCACTTCTCCCCACTCATCACCACTGAACAGAACAATAACCTTCTAAAAACAGGCGTCAAGCTCAGCAGTCAGCTTCTGTCAAAACAAGTCGATGAAGTCTGAACGCAGGTCCTTGCGGTTGTAGGAGATCAGGCGATTCCACAATTTCTCATTTGAATTTGTGAAGGCATCACAGCGGTCTGTGCTCATGCTCGGATCTCAGACATCACAACCCATCGATGTGGCAAGCAGATGCGATTTTCACGCAAAAATCCTCCCGCAATTCAAGACCGACCAGCGGCAACCAAACCGCACAGCATTTCGTCGTATCTTTGAACCACTGTGTCCCAGTCGTAATTTGCAGCCACTTCCGCGGCAGCAGCATGAGCCAAGTTTTGGCGCAGTCGAGAATCACCGACAACTCGTTTGATTGCCTCAGCCATCGCAGCCGCATCACCCGCAGCCACCAATACACCCGTTTCGCTGTCCACAAGGACGTCTCGAATTCCATCGACGTCGGAAGCAATCACAGAAAGGCCGTTCGCCATCGCCTCAAGAATCACATTGGGCATTCCTTCCCAGCGAGACGGCAAAACGAAAACCGTTGCTTTCTGCATGAGTTGGGGCACATCCGCTCGATGCCCCAAAAACTCCACGACATTTTCCAGTCCCAAATCTCTGCGCTGCCGTTTTAAGTTGGGCAACAGTGGACCTGTCCCTACCACCTGAAGCCTCACGTCCAAGCCTTGCTGCCGAATCATTGCCACAGCATCTAGAAGAGTTTCAGGAGACTTTTGCTCAGTCAATCGTCCCACAAACAGCAACTGATCGCCCATTCGTTGCGTCTCATCGATGCTCTTGGGAAGATCCACACCGTTGGGAATCCAATCGCAACGATCTTTGGCTAAGCCACACCATTCGCGATGCTGATTCATCACTTGGCGACTGACTCCCACGTATTGATCGACCCACCGAGAAGTCCAACGATCGGGGAGAATGACCGATTTCCGCCGATCTGCCACACGGATTCCAGAAACGACAACAGCTTTAGGACAGCTTTTTGCAGCCAATCGACTGTAAAAATTTGCCTGATGCAAAAAAGACATCACAACATTCGGGCTTAAAGATTGCACCAGCCGTTTCAACCTCCAGAATGCCCGGAAATCGCCGATTCCACCACAATTCAAAGCATCCACCGAAATTCCAGCCTGTTTTAATTCCTCACTCAAAGGCCCCGCATCTCGCAAACTCACGGCGTGAACATCCCACCCTCTCACATGCAGACCTGTCAGAATTTTAACAAAAGCCTTTTCAGCTCCGCCGATATCGAGCTCGGTAATACAGCCCAATATTTTCAAACCATTCGGTGCTGCAACCACGGTAATTTGTCCTAATCCGCTATGGTCCCCCCAACAGAATCGCGGTCTGCTGAGGAAACAAAAAGTACTGAAAACTTATGACACTGCCTGACCTAAATCAGATTTCATCTTGGCACTACGACCTCCCCAAAAACCTGATTGCGTCTCGACCATCGATTCAACGAGACGCGTCTCGGTTAATGGTAATTCGTCGTGATTTCGGAAGCATCGAACATTGTTCGATCACCGACCTGCCTCATCTTCTCCAACCCAATGATCGACTGATCCTTAACAATACGAAAGTCATGTCGGCGCGTTTGTTCGGATTTCGAACTCAAACCAAAGGCCGTTGGGAAGGCCTCTTTTTACAGCAAAATGCTGAAAACCTTTGGCGGATGACAGGGCAGACTCGAGGAAAATTGCAAGCAGGGGAATCGATCACCTTAATTCCAGCCTCGGAAAGCGACAAAGAACTCGACCAAATCGATCCAAAAATTTGCACTCAACAACTGCAACTCATCGAAAAACTAGAAGACGGGACGTGGTTAGTAAAAATGGATCCCGAAGGTTCAACGCCTGAAACCTTAGATGCCTTTGGCACCTTGCCACTGCCTCCGTATATCGGACGCAAGGTGGCCGACAAAGCCGATCAAGATCGCTACCAAACCGTTTATGCCCAAGCTGCTGGAGCCATCGCAGCCCCCACAGCAGGCCTGCATTTCACCGAAAATCTGCTTTCCGAATGCAATGCTAAGGGAATCCAAACCACTGCAGTGACTCTTCACGTCGGTATCGGCACCTTTCGCCCCGTCAGTGCAAAACAACTCTCAGAACATCAAATGCACTCGGAATGGTGTGAAGTTTCGCAGTCCGCATTTTCTGACATCCAGACGACAAAACAAGCATCTGGCAAAATCGTGTGCGTCGGAACCACAAGCGTTCGCACCTTAGAAGCAGCGGCCAAAGAAACCACATCAACCCACTGGTCTGGCTCTACCGATCTCTTTATTCGTCCAGGCTTTCAATTCCAACTGGTTGATCAGCTGCTAACCAACTTCCACCTGCCTGAATCCACTTTGATTGTGCTGGTTGCTTCATTGGCAGGCTATGAACTCACCATGGAAGCCTATCGAAAAGCCGTGGAAGAAAAGTACCGTTTCTATAGCTACGGCGACGCCATGCTGATTTTATAGGCCACTGCCATGGACTCATCGAGCACACATCAATCCAAGCTTCACCCACACCAGAAACCATTGATGATGAAACACTTCCTGCACGCAGCTTCGACCGCTTCGGTTCGCTTTCTTCTGGCAGCTTGGGTGGGAGCCGCCGTTTTGTTTGTTATCACAAGTGTGGCCGAACAAACGTCTGAACATTTCGACAGCCTGATTCGAGACCAACTGGCCACAATTCGCTTTCCCCTGTACTACCAATTTGGTTTTGCCTGTCTGTTCGGTGCGTTGATCGCTTGCATCGTTTCTATCGTAACAGCCCCCACAACAGTTCGACGAAAATGGGTGATCGTCGGACTACTCACCGCAATTTCCGGTGGTCTGATGGTTGCCGACTTTCAGTGGATCTACCACCCTCTGATGGCCCTGATTTCTCCCGCCGGTCAAGCACGTACTCCCGAATTCCAATCTCTTCACAATTGGTCTCGATACGCCAATCAAACTCACATTGCAATTGCCCTGTTTGCAGCCATCGTCAGTTGCCTGACCACAAATGGTCAACACAAGAAGAAGACGATGTCACCGAATGAACAATCGGTGCAGACATCATAACCAAACCAATCCCAGTCCTCAGGAGATACTCGCAGAACCAGCGTTCATGTAAAACTGCAAGCT